>JBIKNV010000255.1:0-4659 GCA_044358475.1 Pirellulales bacterium
GCAAGTGTGTGGGCAGGTGGGGATGCGCACGCCACTGTATTCGTGCGCCCCGGGCAAGGTGATCCTGGCCTGGTGGAGTGAGGCGAAGCGCGAGGCCTGGCTTCGCACGACAACCCTCAAGCAGTTCACGCCCGCGACGCTCGTCGATCGCCACGCTCTCGTGAACGAACTGCGGGAAGCGCATCGGCTCGGCTACGCGGTCGACCGCGCCGAGGGGCTTGAAGGAATTCACTGCGTCGCCGCCCCGATTCTCGATGCCTACGGCACCGTGTTGGCCGCCGTGACGATCATGGCCCCGGTCTCGCGGCTCCCCGAGGCCGAGTTTCCGCAGGCCGGCTCGCAGTGCCTTCACGCGGCCCGGGCGATCGAAGCGGTACTGCGGGCCTGATAAATGCGGGTCAGTTCCCGAACGCTCGCCGGAGCAAGCACACGCCGTTGGATTCGGGGCACTTCCACCGCCCCGGCACAACTGCCAATAGCCCCGGCCAAAGGGTCTTTCTATCGTTAGGGAGAGGGAGCGGCTTGCCCTCCCGTGCCCGGCGAGGAGAGAGATCGAAGATGCAACGCAGGCGGCGGATCGGCGGAGAGTTGTTTGCCTTTTCCCTGCATGGCCTCGCGGTGGCGGCGGCCGTGTTTGGTTTCTTTAATCCCCTCCTGGCGACAGCGGCTTCGCCGACGAGCAGCCAGACTCTGGCGGCGGCCGATACTGAACTCCTCGCCGACCTTCCCCTCGCCGCCTGGCGATTTGAGGAGCAGGCTGGCGCGACTCAGGCGACCGCCGAACGGTTCTCGCAGGATGATCCGGAGGCGCTTCCCAACGACACGGGCTTGGCTGAACCGCTCAAGGTTGCCGACCTGCTTGCGGCCGCCACGCCGTTGCCGGCCCGCATGAGCGGCACGGTCGTGTTTGCCGAAGCCGGGCCGCGACCGCCGCGTCACCCGGCGTTCGCCGCCACCAACACGGCCGCCCTCTTTGGCAGTGGCCGGAGCTTTCTGACGATCCCCACCAAGACAGCCCGCTTCGAGGAGTTTCGCTTCGAGGGGGGCGACTCGATCACGCTCGAGGCGTGGGTCAATCCCTTCGGCATCGATGACGGGCAGCAGGTCTACCTCATCGGCAAGGGCCGCACGAAGCGTAAGGAGGCGCAGCCCGACAACCAGAATTGGTCCCTGCGGCTGGCTGGCCGCGAAGGTCTGGCGGCTCCCAGCTTTTTGTTTCGCTCTGCCGGCGAACCGGGGAGTAGCGGCACCTTCCACCGCTGGACCGCCACCGAAGGGTTTGTGCCGGGCACCGGATGGCATCATGTCGCCATCACCTACACCTTCGGCGAGCAGGATTCGCTGCGGGGCTATCTCGATGGCCGGCCTGTCGCCGGAACATGGGATCTCGGCGGCGCGACGACCGCCGCCCCGGTGGCCGACGACGACGAGGTCTGGATCGGTTCATCCCTCGGCGGAAGTCAGGCGAGCACGTTCGTGGGGCTCCTCGACAACGCGGCCATTCACCGCCGCGTGCTCACCCCCGACCGGATCGCCGCCCGCTGGCAGGTCGATGAAACCGTGCCGGCTTTCGACGACGTCGAACTCGCCCCGGTGCCTGATGACCTGGTGCTCTTCGAACTCATCGAGGGCATCGCTGACATCTCCGGCTGGCGGTTTCCCCTGCGCGAGCCGAGCGAGTCATTTACCTGCCGCACGTTTGCCCTCACCGAGCTTCCCCATCACTACAACGCCGGCGGCCTGCGGGCCGACCGACAGCTCCCGCTCGTTGTGCGGGCACGGGGCAAGGTGATGCTGCCTCCCGGCCCCCAGCGGATCTGGCTCCGAACCCGCGGCGAGGCCCGCATGCTGCTCGACGGCGAACAGATAGCCACGCTCAAGGCTCCCGGCCAGCGAACCGACGGCCACGAGAAAATGTTCGTGCCTGACCTCTCGGGACCGACCGGCATGCGATTCGTGCAGGTCGGTGATCAGCAGGCCGTCGTCGATATCAAGGGCGATGGCGAGTTGCACACGCTCCACGTCGAAGTCAAGGTGGGCAGCCGCAGCCGCCGGCCCGAGCTTGGCGAATTCTGCGTGAGCGTCGGCCCGCCCGCTGCCGTGCCGACGGTGGTCGCGCTCGGCGAGGGGGCCGATCGGGTGCCGCTCACCGATGCTGGCTGGGCGGGCTTCGCTGAACGGCTGGCCGCTGACAATGACGCGGCTAACACCACAGCTCGCCGAGCAGCCGCAGTGAAGCAGGTCGACCTCTGGGAGCGCCGTCATGCCGAGGCGCGATCCTACGTCGCCGCCACACCAGGGCCGGCCGTCCCGATGCTTCCGGCCGACCGGCCCGATCTTGCCGCCGCCACGTTCAACGAAATCGACGCCTTCATCAACGCCCGACTCCTCGCGGCCGGCATCTCTCCCGCGCCCCTCGCCGACGATGAGGCCTTCATCCGCCGGCTCTCGCTGGACGTGCGGGGCGTCATTCCGTCTCCCGAGGAGATCGAGCAGTTCCTGGCCGACGCATCGCCCGACCGCCGACAGCGACTGATCGATCGCTTTCTCGCCGACCCACGCTGGGCCGATCATTGGGTGCCCTTCTGGCAGGATCTGTTGGGAGAAAACCCCAACCTCGTCAATCCGACGCTCAACAACACCGGTCCCTTCCGGTTCTGGATCCACGAATCGTTTCTCGACCACAAGCCGCTCGATCGGTTCGTGACGGAACTGATCATGATGGAAGGCAGCAAGCATTACGGCGGCCCGGCCGGCTTCGGACTGGCCACCGAGAACGACGTGCCGATGGCTGAGAAGGCCGCCGTGATCGGCCGCACGTTCCTCGGGGTCGAAATGGCCTGTGCCCGCTGCCACGACGCGCCCACGGGCGACGTCATGCAGGAGGATCTCTTCGGCCTCGCCGCGATGCTCAAGCGCGCCCCGGAAAAGGTGCCTGCCTCCAGCAGTGTGCCCGTGTCGCCCGAACGATTGGCCCAGATGGCGATTCGCGTAACGCTCAAGCCCGGCTCGGCCGTCGAACCTGCCTGGCCGTTCACTGATCTCCTGCCGGACGACGCGGTGACTGAGAAGGATCCCCGCGCTCGGCTCGCAACGCTCGTCACCGCGCCGGCTAATCCACGCTTTGCCAAGGTGCTCATGAACCGGCTCTGGTCGCGATACCTTGGCAGTGGGCTCGTCGACGATCTCAACAACTGGGTAGGCGAGGAGCCGACACACCCGGAGTTGCTCGACTGGCTGGCCCGCCAGTTTGTGCTGGAGGGTTATCGGCTGGAACGAATGGCCGGCCTGATCTTTGCCTCACACACCTACGGCCGTGGCATGCCGGTCGGTGCTGCCGCCAAATTACACAAGCCCTTCTTGTATTCCGGCCGCGGTCCGCGACGAGTCACGGCCGAGCAGCTCGTCGACTCACTCGCCGTGGCTAGCGGGAAACCCTTCGATGTCGAGCCGATGAATATTGATGTCGATTCCAGCCGCCTCGTGACGAATTCATTGAACCTCGGCCCCGTCACCCGCGCCTGGCAATTCGTGGCGCTCGGCAACGAGCGGGATCGCCCCAGCCTCTCGATGCCCTTCGCCCAGCATGTCGTCACGCTGATGGAGGCCTTCGGCTGGCGGGGCGAGCGGCAGGCGCCGATCACGTCTCGCGAGACGGCTCCCGACGCCCTCCAGCCGGCGATCATGGCCAACGGAGTGGCGGTGAAACGGGCTAGCCAGTTTTCAGAAACCAGCGGGCTCACCGACCTGGCCCTTGCCGATCAGTCAGCCGAGGCTTTCGTCGACCAGATGTATCTGCGGATCTTGTCGCGGCGGCCGATCGCTGCCGAGCGGGCCGAAAGCCTCGCCCTCGTCGGCCCCGGCTACGACACCCGCCGCCTGCCGCCCGATCGAGTCAAACTCATCGAGCCTGACCCGAGGCCGGTCGGCGTGACCTGGTCAAACCATCTCACCGACGAGGCCAATCAGGCCAAGCTCGAACTGGCCCGGATCGCGGCCCAGGGCGACCCGCCGTCGGGCCGGCTCGATCCCGACTGGCGGGAGCGGGCCGAGGATCTTGCCTGGACACTCTTCAACACCCCGGAGTTCATCGTCGCACCATGACACTCTCCCGCCGTGATTTTCTGGCCGCCGCTGCGGCCGCCCCTGCCCTCGCCTCAGTCACGCCGCTGCGTGCCAGCGAGTCGGCCGCTGTGCCGCTCGGCAAGGCAGAACACTGCATCTTCATCTGGCTCGGCGGCGGTGCCGCGCAGATCGACACCTGGGATCCGAAGGCCAAGGGCGATGCCAAGGCCCAGAAGGCCGGCAGCTACTACGACGCCATCCCCACGGCGATCCCGGGCGTCGAGGTCTGCGAGCATCTCTCCCGCTGCGCACCGCTCCTCGACCGCTTCGCCCTGCTGCGGACGGTGCATCACGAGGTGATCGACGAGCATGCCCGCGCGACCAATCAGGTGCACACCGGCCGGCCGACCGCCGGCACGATCGTCTATCCATCCATCGGCTCGGCCGTGAGCCATACCCGGGGGCCGATCAACGACCGCGTGCCCACCTACATGCTGCTCGGCTTTCCCAACGTCACCCGTGGCCCCGGCTTCCTCGGGGCGAGTGCCGGCTTCGTCTATCTCACCGACACCCGGTCTGGCCCCGCCGGCTTCG
>JBIKNV010000256.1:0-4655 GCA_044358475.1 Pirellulales bacterium
GAGTATACCCCCGTTTGCCACCCGGAATCGGGGCTAGAATTGCGTTCGATAGTGCATCCTGTGCCAAGGGAAGGCGAGGGGGTCGGCGAACGCTCGAGGAGCGTTGGGCGTATCCTCGCCCCGCGACGAGAATTTTGCCGCCCCCGAGCCGGCGACCCATGCAGGCTGGATGCGCTCTAGAATCGTGAATGGCCGATTCGTCGGTCGGCAACGAGGACCGCCATGCTCGAGTTCGTGTCGCGAATTTCTGTCGTCTGCTTTGTCGCCAGTTATGCGGTAGCGTTGGCCTGCGAGGCCTCGCGGCTGCTGTTTCGCTCCGGCGTACGGGGGGCTGTGATGGTTGGCTTCGCGGCCGCCGGGCTGGTGGCCCACACGGCCTTTCTTCTCTGGCGGGCGGCCTCAGAAGCAGCGGTGCCCCTCTCGAGCCCCTTCGACTGGTATCTGCTGGCCGCGTGGGTGCTGGCCGCCGGGTCGCTCGCGCTCACGCTCGCCAATCCCCGCATTCCCATCGGCCTCTTTACCCTGCCGGTCGTCTTGGCCCTGATCGGGGCGGCCACGCTCTCCAGCCGGGCGGCTTTTCCTCAGAGTCCGGCCACGCAGGTCTGGGGCGTGATCCATGGGAGCTTCAACCTCGCCGCCAGCTTGGCCGTGGCGGCTGGGGCGATCGCCGCGGTGATGTGGCTCTTCCAGGCCGGGCGGCTGGCCCGTAAGGAGCCGCCGAAGCGGGGCTTTCGCATGCCGAGCCTCGAGCGGCTTTCGCACACGACGATGCACGCCATGACCGTCGCCGCCTGGACGGCCGCGGCCGGCTTCACATCCGGCCTCATTCTCAATGCCGTGAATAAACAGCGGGGCCTCCTCGAAACGGTGCCGTGGACCGATCCGGTCGTGCTCCGGATGGCGATGCTCGTCTCGTGGCTGATGGTCGCCGCGGTCATCGCGCGGACCGTGAAACAACGCCCGGGTGGCGCGCGGATGATTGTCTGGCTGTCGCTCGTGAGTTTTTTCGTGCTTACCGGTTCGATCGTGTGGGGCTTGTTCGGTGCGACTCGGCATGGCATGCCCCCCACGCCCCCCTCCGCGATCAGTGAGGTGACCTCATGACGCTGGCGTTTGTGGGGGGGACTCACCGCACCGTGCCGCTGCCCCTGCGGGAGCGACTCGCCTTCTCGGCTGAGCAGGCGGCCGAGGCGCTCGCGCGGTTTCGCGACCGCTTTCCCGGCCGAGAGGGCGTGCTGCTGTCCACATGTAACCGCGTGGAACTGTACGCGGCGGGAGAAAGCGACTCAGCCCCACCCGCACGGGAGCAACTGGTGCTCTTTCTCGCCGAGTGTCGCGGGATCGACGCCAGCCTGCTGGCTCCGGTGCTCTCCGGCGAAAACGACGAGGCAGTGGTACGGCATCTCTTCGGCGTGGCCTCCGGTCTCGACAGCATGGTGCTCGGGGAGCCGCAGATCGTGGCCCAGGTGAAGCAGGCCTGGGCGATCGCGCAAGAGAGCCGAACCACCGGGCCGCTGACCGGAGAGATGTTTCAGGCGGCGCTCCGCACGGCCAAGCGGGTCGCCACCGAGACGGCCCTCGGCCGCGAGCGGGTTTCCATCCCGAGCATTGCAGTATCGGACTTCGTCAGCGGTGTCTTCGAACGGCTCGATGACAAGAAGGTGCTTCTCATCGGCGCCGGCAAGATGGCCCGTGAGACGCTTCGCTACCTGCGGGAGGCAGGGGCCCGCGACATCACGATCGTCAACCGCACGATCGAACGAGCACGAACACTCGCCGCCGAGTTGCGAGCCCGGCCCACGACGTTCGATCGCCTGGGCAGCGAACTGGCTGCCACCGACCTTGTGGTGAGCACGACGGGAGCCACCGAGCCGGTGATCACGACTGCCTTCTACCGACCGGTGGAGATAGCGCGCGGCGGCCGGCCGCTGGTGATCCTTGATCTGGCCATTCCACGCGATTTCGATCCGGCGATTGGCGACCGTCCCGATGTCTGGCTCTATTCGATCGACGACCTCGGTCGGATGTGTGACGCCAATCGCAAGAGCCGCCAGAAACAGATGCCGGCGGCGGTGGCGATCGTCGAGGAGGAAACCCGCCGGTTCATGGGCGACCTCCATCATCGCTGGAGCGGGCCGGTGATCGAGCAGCTGCGGGCCGGCTGGAGCGAGACGGGCGATGCCGAACTCGAGCGGCTCTTTCGGCGGCTGCCCGATCTCGATGATGCCGCCCGGTCTGAGATCCGTCAGTCGTTTCAGCGCTATGCCGCGAAGATGCTCCACGTGCCGCTCTCCTCGCTCCGCGAGGAAAGCCATTCCGGCCAGCCGCACGGCCTGCTCGACGCGCTCAAGCGGCTGTTTGACTTGAAGGAGTAGGCGACGCGGAATCCCTTCCTACTTGCGGCAATGCGCCAGCGCGAGCAGGGCGTAGGCCGTGACGAGGTTGGGGTCGCCCTCCATCCAGCGTGGATTCTCGTTGATCCACGAGCCGTCGTCCTGCTGTCGCCGGATGAGGGCGTCGGCCAGTTCGCTCCGCCACGGGTGACCCACGCCAGCGGCGTCGGTAAACGTCTCCTCGCCGAGCACATCGAGCGCCTTGGCGGCGGTGTGGAAGTAGTAGTAGAGCCCCGCGTTGCCGAGACCGGGGTTTTCCTCGAACGTGTAATGCTTGCCCAGCCAGGTAATGGCCGCCTTGACCCGCGGGTCGTCCTTCGAGAGCCCGGCAAAGATCATGCTCTTCAGCCCGGCATAGGTCATCGATGCGTAACTGCGGAGGCCACCGGCAGGCGTCGTGCCGGCCTGGCTCTCACCCCCGGCGGCCGGCGTGTAATAGAAGCCACCATCGGGATTCTTGGCCGCGAAGGGGAGCGTGTTGTGGGGGCCTTCGAGGTTTTGTGTGCGGGATACGAACACGAGCGCCCGCTGGATCGCCGGATCGTCCTCGCCGACACCGACGCTTCGTAACGCCTCGATCAGGAACGACGTATTCGAGAGATCGGGCCGGTTCTTCTTGCCGTAGCCAGCGCCGCCATAGGCGGGGTCGGAGGGTCCGGGCCCTTCACCGCCGTCCCACTGCAGTCCCTTCACGAACGCCTCGGCCGCCTTGATATCGGCGTCGTATGTTCCGTCGGTGTTGCAGGCTGCAAGGGCCATCATCGCGATCGCCGTCTCGTAGTTCGACACGAGCGACTCGGGTGGATGGATGCCGCCGTTGGGCTGCTTGAACGACAGCACATACCGCACTGCCTTTTGCACCGCGGGTGCCTCGGCGGGGCTGCCGCTTTTCACGAGGCCCGCCACGGCCAGGGCCGTCACGGCCGGCCCGACCTGCGCCGAGAAACTGCCGTCTTCGGCCTGGCCGGTCTCGACGAGGTAGGCGGTCGCCTTGGCGATCGCAGCGTCGATGGCCGCCTCATCGGCGGCGTGGCACACCGGCGCGAGAACCAGGCCGGTTGCGATAACGACCATCACAAGAAAGCATTTCATCGCGGCACCTCCCCGGGAAGCATAGGCAGCGGCGGCGGCGGATGGAAACGTCTACTTCAAACAGGGGCGACGGGCAACGCTCGCGGGTGGGCGGGCACTTGCCGCGGCGGAGGCTCCCGGCCCTCATCGAGGCTCCATTGCTCCCGCTCCTCGTCGGAGGCGTAGAACATGAGCCAGATCGTCGGATCCTCGCCGTCGCTGGCGCTGCAGTCCCAGTGGAAGTAGTTGTCGGGCAGGTCGACCCGCTTTACCTGGGCCGGCAGGATATCGCGGCGGATCAGTGAGTAGAGCTCACGGTCGGAGAGGTGGTCGGTGAAGTCGAGCACGATCCGCTTCGAGTAGAGCCGCTCGATCGTTTGCCAGAGACGGTCGCGAATCTGCTCGTCGTCGAGCGTGCAGGCCGGCTGCAGAGCGAATGTGGGCTCGAACCAGCGGGCGATCGGCACCAGTGGCGCCTGCTCCCAGGCCAGCATCGACTCGAGAAACCGGTTTTCTGCTTCGGTGGGCAGCGTGCGGAAGTCGATTTCAAAAATGGCTTCGTCGAGGTAGGGCTCGATCGCATCCCGCAGTTCCGCGTTGCGGATGAGGCAATCAACTTCTTCCGGGCCGGGCATGTGCGTGTGTGCCATGCCCCGACGATACTCACCGTTGCGGGCGGTTCAACGATTTCAAAGCAGGTTTCGGGCGTTTTTTTCGCCCCTCGGCCGCTACGATCGATACCAGCCGACGACTCGCCGTGGCTTGCCAGCTTTACGAAACCCTCGCCATCCTGGCCTCGGGTTTCTTACCGACCTCCGGTCGGAAGGGGGCGTCGCCTCCAGCGACGCAGTCTCACGTGGTGACCATCCACAAACTGCGCCATCCTGGCCTCGGCTTGCTTTACGAAACCCTCGCCATCGTGGCCTCGGGTTTCTTACCGACCTCCGGTCGCTCTCGTAAGCCCGCCCTCCAGGCGGGCAGTGCTATTTTCCACCCAGCACAGGGCGCAAGCCCTGTGGCCTACGGCGGCGCTGGCTGGCGGTTCAGCCCGCGGGCTTGCGCACTGCGGCTGGCCGAACGAAACCTTCGCCCTCCAGGCGGGCAGTGCTATCCTCCACCCAGCACAGGGCGCAAGCCCTGTGGCCTACGGCGGCGCTGGCTGGCGGTTCAGCCCGCGGGCTTGCGCCCTGC
>JBIKNV010000258.1:0-4649 GCA_044358475.1 Pirellulales bacterium
TCGCGGCCGGGTTGCTGTGTGCCGGCTGGGCCGCTGGCGTTCCCAGCGCCGGTGCTCGCCGCATAGCTGATTTTCGGCGTGTGGCCGAACTCGCCGGTGACGACGACGAGCACCCGCTTGTCAAGCCCACGGTCGAAGACGTCTTCGATCAATGCGGCGACGGCCTGATCATACGCGTCGGCACGAAACCGCAGGGCGTCGAACACATGGTGGTTGACGGCGTGGTCGTCCCAGTTGCCGACGCGGCCGCAGAGCGGACCGCTGAGCTGGGTCGTGACGATGTCGACGCCGGCCTCCACGAGCCGTCGGGCCATGAGCAACTGCTGGCCCCAGGCGTTGCGTCCGTACCGGTCGCGGGTCTTGTCGTCTTCGCGTGAGAGATCGAACGCATCCTTGGCCCGTGGATCGGTGAGGAGCATCATCGCCTGAGCCTCGAACTGGTCCAGCGCCTCCATCTCGAGCTGTCGGTCGACAACTCGCTGCAGGCCATCGAGCTGCTGGCGCAGGTCTGCCCGACGTTGCAGCCGCGCGAGCTCACCGGGATTCGACACCCCGAGATTGGGAACGGAAAAGGTGGGAAGACTTGGGTCTCCCGACACCGTGAAGGGCTGATAGGCATCTCCGACGTAGGCGGGACCGTTGTATTCCAGCGGCGGGTTGATGCCGACGTATCGCGGCAGGGGATTGGACCGTGCCATCTGTTGAGACCGCAGATAGTTGGTGGCGCACATCCAGTCGGGATACTTCGGCTTCGGTTTGTCTTGTGTGGCCATGTCGCCCGAGAGCATCTGCATCGACCCCGCAGGGTGGCCGGGGGCGGTCTGCGTCATCGACCGCACGGTGGTGATCTTGTCCGCGAGGGCCGCCTGTCGAGGCAACAATTCCGTGAAGTGCAAGCCAGAAATCTTCGTGGGAATGGTGCGGAAGGGGCCTCGGTACTCGCTCGAAGCCTCGGGCTTGGGGTCATACGTATCGAGTTGTGAGCACCCGCCCGGAAGCCAGACCATGATGACGGCGGTTGAAGACGGCCTTACCGCAGACGGGTGTTCGGCCCGCAGCCGCAGCATCCCGGGGAGCGACAAGCCGGTGAAGCCGGCCAGGCCAGCCTGGAGAAAGTGCCGACGATTTCCCGGGCCGGAACAGAGTCGCATTGCTTCGGAAAAGCTCTTGCTACCCATGATTTTTACTCCCTGGGGGATGACTTTTTATCGGCCGGTAGCGTCGACGAAGTGTATATCGGGTG
This sequence comes from Pirellulales bacterium, assembly GCA_044358475.1. Lineage (GTDB taxonomy): Bacteria > Planctomycetota > Planctomycetia > Pirellulales > UBA1268 > CACORA01. The sequence continues at coordinate 1,244 of JBIKNV010000258.1, forward strand.
TTTTCGGCTGCCCGGAAGAAGATGATATCAGCGGTATGCATGCACTGCGCGGCATGCATTTTCGAAATGCATTTTCGAAAATGCGGGGAGGGTTTGCCGCGCTACCGACCAGACACCTCGTGATTGACGACTAGTGATTGAAGACGAATTCCTTCGTGTTGATCAGGGCCCAGATCAGGTCCTCGAATCGCTCCTTGCGGGCGGCTTCAGTCCCTTTCCCCGTGCCGGCCCCGCCCAGGTAGATTGCGGCGACGAGCAGTTCATGCATGGTTGGCTCCCGGCCGACCGCGGCGAGGGTGAGTTCATGAATCTTCGCCGAGTCGGGGCGGTCTTCGCGGGCGTACCGCGCCGCCCGCCCCTGGGGCGACGAGAGCTTCGCCTTGATGTCGGCCGCATTGACCATGAACAGGCTCTGTACGAGGTTCGGCGACGACGACCGCTCGCACTCGCAGACGCTCGCACCCTCGGGCCGGCCGAATGCCTTGAGAAATGGCGATGATCGGTTGTAGCTGGTGTCTGGCAGGGCGATGGCACGGGTGCCAGTCGGCAGATCGGCGAACGAACTGGTCGATTCGGCGACCTTGTCGATGGCATCCAGCAACACCTCCGCCGGCAGCCGCCGGGCGGACGCATGGGAGAAGTTTTGCACGTCCCATTGATTACCGTCGATCCCACCGGCCGCCTGGTAGGTCTTCGAGTTCGCGATTGTCCGCACCAGGTCTTTGAGGTCGAACTTCGAGGCCACGAAGTGTTCGGCCAGCGCGGTAAGCAGCTGTGGGTTGGTCGGCGGATTTGTGTCGCGGAGGTCGTCTTCTGGCTCCACCAGTCCGCGGCCAAAGAAGTGCTTCCAGTAACGGTTCACGAGCACTCTCGAGAAGAACGGATTGGATGGCGCCACCATCCAGTCGACGAGCACCAGCCGGGGATCCTCGTCGGTGGAGATCGGCTGAGGCACCGCGCCGAGCGCCACGGGTTTCACCCCGGCCGACGTCCGTGGATTCGGGAAGCTCGCAGGGCCGCGTTTGTGGAAGATGAAATCCTCGTTGCGGACGGATGAGGGCTTCCGGCCGACCTGGCTGAAGAACGCGGCCATGCCGTAGTAGTCCTCCTGGCTCCAGCGCTCGAAGGGGTGGTGGTGGCACTGGGCGCATTGCATCCGCACGCCGAGGAAGAGCTGCGCGACGTCCTCGATCTGTTCCTTCGGATCCTTCACCCGCTTGTACCAGGTCACCGGCGGGCTCGAGATCACGGTGCCTGTCGCCCCGACAAGTTCGCGGACGAACGCGTCGTAGGGCTTGTTGGTAAGGAGGCTGTCGCGTATCCAGGCGTGGAAGGCGAAGTTGGAGAGGAGATCGCTGCTGTCGTCACGGCGGTTCTTCAGCAGTGCCGTCCATTTGTTCGCGAAGAAATCGGCGTATTCAGGGGCCTGCAGCAGGTCCTCGATGAGCCGCTCCCGCTTGTCGGCCGCGGCACTGGCCAGGAACGCCGCTGCTTTCTCGGCGGATGGCAGGGTGCCCGTGATGTCGAGCGCGACGCGGCGGAGAAAGACGCCATCGTCGCTCTCGGGAGAGGCGGGAATGCCGAGAGACGTCAGGTTTTCGAAGACCAGATCATCGATGAAGTTGCGGGTTTTGGGCATCGGCGCCGGTGGCCCGGCGGGCACAGCGAACGTCGCCACACCCACCAAGCCTTGATACCGCACCATAACGGTTGCTCGGCCCGCGAGTTTCTGAATCCGCACGGTGCCGTCGGCAGCCACCTCGGCACGAGCGGGATCGTTCGACTCGTAGACCGCTTGGCCGGTGACATCGCGACTGACACCGTCGCTAAACCGCGCCGTCACCCGCAGCTGCGCCGTGGCACCGGCAGACACAGTCGCGGATGCCGGCTCGACAGCGAGCGCGACGAGGTCCGGGTCGTCTGCGGATGGCGGCGGTGCACCCTGTTCGATCCAGCGCCTGATCGCCTGGTAATCCGCCGCCGACGGATCGATCCTGCGGCCACCGCCATGGGGCACGCGGGCCGTGGCCTTCAGGAGGAGCAGGCTCTCATCCGGGGCAGCCACGGAGAGGCGTCGTCCGCGGGCCTCGTAGACGATGTGTTCGTAGTCCTCCGCCGGCTCAAACCCGAGAACAGAAAGTCGAAACCCGTTCTGGCCGAGCCCGGCCTTGGCGTGGCAAGCGCCCGAATTACAGCCTGCCTTCGTGAGGATCGGCATCACGTCGTTCGCAAAACTCGCCCGGGTCACCGCGGGAGAGGTGACGTTTGCCGAATCAGCGGCTGTGGCTGCCGCGGCCTGCAGCATCACAAACAGCCCCAGCAATAGTGCAGAGCAGTGAGCGAAGGAACACATGCTTGCTTTGCCCCGGGTTTTGCGGGAAGACAATGCTCGTGCGTTTGAAGACACAACGATGATTATACCTGAAAATCCCCACCCGAGTGGTCTCATGGGCCGCGAGACGGCAGGTATCACCATGGCTCAACGCACGTGGTATGCTCCGCGAACGAACGCCCTCCAGGAGTTGCCCGATGCGTGCCTTGATCGCGATCCTTGCCTTGCTTGCCGCCGCCATTACGGCGACGGCTGTGAATGCTGCCGAACCCGGCAAGCCGCTCGAAGTGCTCCTCGTGGCCGGAGGCTGCTGCCACGACTACGCCACGCAAACGCAACTCCTCAAGAAGGGGATCGAGGCACGGGTCCGGGCGCGGGTGGAGGTGGCCTACAATCCCGACAAGTCGACGAAGGCCACGTTCGACGTCTACTCCAAGGATGACTGGGACGAAGGCTACGACATCATCCTCCACGACGAGTGCAGCGCCGATGTGACCGACCGCCCGTATGTGGAGCGAATCCTCGCCGCCCACCGCCGCGGTACGCCGGCCGTCAACCTGCACTGCGCGATGCACTCCTATCGCTGGGGCAATTTCCGGGAGGCGGTCACGGCCGGTGCGGACAACGCCGCCTGGTATGAAATGATCGGCCTGCAGTCGACAAGCCACGGCCCGCAGCTGCCGATCGACGTCGTCTTCACCGAACCCGCCCACCCGATTCTCAAGGGTCTCGCCAACTGGACCACGATCAAGGAAGAACTTTACAACAACATTCAGGTGCTCACGACGGCGAAAGTGCTCGCCACCGGGAGGCAGCTTGTGCCGCCAAAGACAAAGCCGGGGGAGCCGGCTGATCCAGCCGCGAAGCCGACCGAGGCCTCGGCGGCCGTCGTCTGGACCAATGAGTACGGACCCGAGCGGACAAGGATCTTCAGCACGTCGCTCGGCCACAACAACGAAACCGTCGCCGATGCTCGGTATCTCGACCTGATCACGCGGGGACTGCTGTGGGCCACCGGCAAGCTTGGCGACGACGGGCAGCCTGCGGCCGAGTTGAAACTCACGCCGGGCGAGG
>JBIKNV010000113.1:0-7571 GCA_044358475.1 Pirellulales bacterium
GATGAGATCCCCACGGGCGTGCACGTTGATACCGGGCCGGGCCGGGCCGAGTCAGGTGCCGCCGATCTGCGAGCCGCGGCCGCGGAAGGCGGCAGCTCGGTGCCGGTGCTGATTCGTGGCCAGATCGACGCAGTTTTCGACGAGGCTGCCGCGGGCGAGCCTGACTGGGTCATCCTCGACTGGAAGACGACGTCGGTCGCGGCTCACGACGCGGGCAAACTTGAAGATCACTACCGGCCGCAGCTTGCACTCTACGCCCGCTGCTGGGCCGCTGGCGTCAGGCCCGTACCCGAGTGAGCGGGTTGTCGGGAAGCCGGATCAGCTTCGCCCCCAGCGTCGCATAGTGTTCCGGCCGGCAGGCGAGCACGATCACCTGCAGCCCGCGGCTGGCGGCGAGATCGAGGAGCGGCTGGATGGCGCGGTGTCGATCCTCGTCGGAGTTCACAAACGCGTCGTCAAAGATGATGGGGAGGCAGCCGTCATGATCCTCGGCGAGCACCTCCGCCATCGCCAGCCGAAAGGCAGCCCCCACCTGCTCCTTCGCGCCCGAACTGAGCTGGGCAAACTCAAACGTCGCCGTCGCCGTCCCGCAACGGGAGAGCGTGAGCCGGCTGAATGAGCCGTCCTTGTAATCCACTCCCACGGCCGTACCCTCGCCGTAGAGCCGTTCCAGATACCTGCTCACACGACTGGTGAGCGGCGCCACAAATTGCTCCTCCACTTCCCGCTTCTTCGCGCCGAAGAGCGTGGCAAGCAGCCTCACGGCCTCCGCCTCACGGATAGCCCGCGCATGCTCGGTCGCTGCGAGCCGCCGCCGCGCGGTGGCGCGGGCGAGATCTTCGCGGGGATCGGTGGTACCCTCCAGATCGAGCTTCGTGCGGGCCAACTGCCGCTTCGTCTCGGCATCCTGCTTCGTGGCCGTCAGGCCGGAGAGCGTCCGTTCGTGCCGATTGCGATTGAGTTCGAGATCATCCGGGGCGAGGCGGGCATGCTGCGCCTGCGAAGCTGTCAGCTGCTCGGCTGCCCGATGCCACGCAGCCTCGAGCTGCTTGATCCGCGGGGCCCGGTCGGTGCCATGCCGCTCTTCGAGCACGGCCGCCTTCGTCCGTCGCGAATCGAGCTCCATGCGGTTGGTCTGCAATTTTTCGGCTGCTGCCAGCCGTTTCTTCGCGACCGCTTCGACGTGCGTCTTCGCATTGGCCAGTTCCGTGGTGGCAGTTGCCACCGCCGCGCCCGCGTCGGCGAGTTCCCGTTCGGCTGCCGCAAGCATTGCCTGCGCGGCAGCGAGGCTCGCCGGCCTGATGGATCCGGCCGGCCCCCGGCGTTCGATCTCGGCGGCCACCGTCGCAATCTCCTCGTCGAGCAGGGCCAGATCGGCCTCCGCCTTTTTGCCGCCGAGCCCCTCGATCGCGAGGTTCACGGCGTGGATGTCGGCATCGAGCGCCTGCCGGCGGGCGTGGGCCTCGCGAGCCAGTTCCACCGACTCCAGTCCGCTGGTTTGCAGCGCCATGTCGAGCGTCGCGCGGGACTCGTTGAGCCGTTGCGTCGCCTCGGCGAGCGACCGGCCGCCCCCCGGCGAGATCCGCACGGTCGCGGCCGTGCCTCCGTCGCCAACGGCCAGTTCCGCATTGCCCGTGATCGTCACGGGCGATCCGATCGCCAACTCCACGCCCCCGAGCGCGACGGCCGTTGATGCGGCCAGCACCTCGACTTTCGTCGCGATCGCATCGAGCGTGGCCGCCGCCAGTTCGCGGCCACGATCGAGTTTCAAGAGTGAGGCCAGGTCGTCTTTCGAGACTGGCGGGATCGTGTCTCGCTCGGCGGTGAGTGCCTGCGCCTGCTGCCGCTGCTCGGTGATTGACGTGCAGCGGCCAGCGAGACCGGCGCGTTCCGCGAGCAGCCGCTCGTGTTTCTCGCGGATGTCGTGCATGGTCAACTCAGCCGCTGCCGCCGCCTGCCGCTGACCGGCCTCGATCACCGCCTGTGTGGCGGCGTCGGATCGGCGGATCGCCTCCTGTTCGAGCCTCTCGAGGGTGGCCAGCACCTCGAGGTCTGGGCCCATGCTCGCTTCGAGAGCCGCGATCTCGCTTTGGCAGGCAACGATCTCGGCATCGGTCCGCACGGCCTCGGCATAGACTGCCTCGGCGGCGGCGGCCGCCGCCTGCTCTTGGGCGATCTTCACAGCCAGTTCGCCTGCCTCGCGTTGCCGGCTGCGCACGCCTTCGAGCTGCTCCCGCGTGTCGGCGATCGTCTTGTCGCAGACCGCGATCGTGCGGTCTGCGTCGGCGATCGTGTCAACCGCCTCGTTGAGCGATTCGAGCATCGCCGCAGCCTGGCTGTGGGCGGCCTCGGCCGCCTGCAGCGTCTTGATGGCGGTGTCGAGTACTGAGCCTGATCGCTCCTTGCCACGGTCGGTAAACGTTGCGGCGTAGCGGGTGGCGATGTCACGGGATGCCGAGGCGTCGAGCGGTGATTCGAGCACGCCCCCCCCGTCCACCCGCGAGAGCCGGTCGCGCAGCTGGGCGGCATGCCGCTCGGCGTTGGCGTGGGTGAGCGGATCGTCGGTCGCCGATCCCTGCCAGATCCATAGGTGTGCCCATTGCATCCGCAGGCGGCTGTCGATGTTGCGGCCTCCGCCCACATCTTCGGCTTGAAGGATCTCGTGGATTCGCTCCTCGGCCTCTTCGTCGCGCAGTGTCCGGCCGCCCACCCCGTGCTCCTTGAGCGTGGTGCTCGCCGACTGGTTGCCGCTGAAGACCTTCGTGATCGTGTAGTCACGGCCCCCACTTTCAAACCGCAGCTCCACCGTCGGGTGGCCTGGATACAGCTCCGAGAGCATCGCCTTCTGCACGGCACCGGTGATGCGACTCCGCAGAAAGAAGGCATGGTGCACCGCCTCCACGAGCGTGCTCTTTCCCGCTTCGTTTGGCGCACCGATCACGTTGCGGGCGGTATCGAACTCGACGGTGATCTGCTTGTGCACACGGTAGTTGCTGATGGTGACCGAGAGCAGTTTCATGGGCTGGTGGCGCTCGAGGGAATGGATGCAGGAGGACTCGCCGACGTGGCCTGGGGATAGGCGAGGGCGTGCAGCATAAAGATGGCCTGGCGGATCACGTCGAGTTCCTCGGCCGGGCCGCCAGCCTCCAGCCGTTGCACGAGTTCCGCGGCCACGCGGGAGATGATCGGGTCGTCGGGCCGGGCAGCGAGGTCGTGGATTTCGTCGAGCGTCGGGGCAATCCGCACGGAGTCGTCGAGGTAGAGCCGCACGAGCCGGGCCTCCCACGATTCGATGATCCTGTCGAGTTCCGCCCGGCCGCCCAGCGACACGGTGCCGGTGATGGAAACGTCGGCGAGGCACCCGTCAAACCCCGGCTCCCCGTCGGCCTGCGGCTGCGTCGCCTGCATGAGCGAGTCGTCGACAGAGGCGGGGCCATGGCCGGCCGGCTCGTGCTGATCACCTGGATTCGCGTCGGCAGCATCGAGGGCGATAGTGAGCGCGAGCCAGCGGAAGCGACCGGTGCGGATGGCGGCGACCGTGGGCGTCGTGCCGCGGCCCACGGTCGCACGGGCCACATGACCCGGCTGCTGGCCGGTCTTGGGAAAGCGATCGATTTCGGGGGTGCCCGCATACCAGGCTTTGGAGCCGACTGCGGAGAAGCCGTGGAAATCGCCGAGCGCGATGTAGTCGATCTCATCGAGCGGGAGCCGATCGAGCGCGATCGTGTTGGCAGCGCGGGCGCTGCCGTCGTCATCGTCGTCGTGAGCGAAACCGCCGGCGGCGGTAAACGAGATCGTGCTGCCGTGGGCGATCACGATGCGGGGGATGTCGCCGATCTCCGAAAAGTCGTAGGAGCGGAGCCAGGCAGTGGGGTCATCGGGCTCATGGCGGCGCAGAAGCGGACACGGCAGCAGGGCCACGCTGGCCTCACCTTCGCCACGGTCGGGGAGGGCGACGATGTGAGGGGTCCGCGTGGTGAGCAGATGAAAGTTGGGGGCGAGCCGTGACCGCTCCCGTTGGAAAAAGGGCTTCTCCCAGAGGGAGTCGGGGCCACCGTGGTCGTGGTTGCCGGGGATCGCAAGCACCGGCACGCCGATCTCCGCGATCGCCCCGAGGGCCGCGGAGATGGTCGCATGGGTGGGTGTTGGGGAGTCGAACAGGTCGCCAGCCACCAGCACGCACTGGGCCTGGCATTCATGGACCACCGCCCCGATCCGTCGGATCGCCTCGAAGCGTTCCTGCTGCACGCGGGCCCGCTTGGCCGGATCGACGACACCCGCAAATGGCTTACCGAGTTGCCAGTCAGCCGAATGGACGAACGTGATTGCAGGTTTTTTCTGGTGGGTGGTGCTTTGCATGAAGGGGATCTCGCGTTCCGTGGTCGCTCTTTTTTAGCCGAAGCGAAGTCTACGACGCCGGGTTCCATCCGGTGGTGAAACAGAGTGGGCAACCCACCGCATCGCAAACTGTCTCACCGGAGCCGGCCCCGGCAGTCGACGGCAATGACGCAGCCGCTGCCCCGCGAAAATCGTCGACGTTTCGTCACGTTGCCCCGGCCTGCGCGGTGGCTCGCAGGCGGCCCCGTAGCTTGCCTCGGCAGCACGGCCAAGCCTACCGTTCCCGGCCTTCGGGAAGGTCGGCCCACGTTGGGTGCGGCCTGTTTCTCCCCCGAGGCTCTCGAGAGGTTCCACGATGATCGGCAAGAAGACCCTGCTGCGTTGTTTCGTTGGAACGCTCACCTGCGTGGCCGTGGTCGCGTCTGGCTGGGATGCCGAAGCGGGGCACAGACGGCGATGTCGGAGAGCGTGTTATTGTCCCACCACCTGCTGCATGCCGGTGTGTGATCCCTGCTGCACCCCAGCCTGTCCGCCGGCGTGCGATCCCTGCTGCACCACCAGCTGCAGCAATGGCTGCTGCACGACGGCATGTGTGACTAGCTGCTACTCCAACAGCTGCTGCTACACGGTCAGTGCACCGGTGATCTGCTGCATGGCCGATGCCGCCTCGTCGCCGAGTACCGCGACGATCGCGAGCAAGAGCGGACCGCCAGCCACCAAGGCGGTGCCGGTGTCGACCGGATCGGCAGCTGCCAGTCGCTGACCCAACCCGGCAGCGAGATCCCGGAGGCTTCAGCCCCCAGGGAACAGTCCAACTCCCGCGCGAAGGGCTCCCCTCGCGCGGGAGTTTTGTTTTGGAGTCACCCTCAGGCGTTGCGCCGCGAGCCCGCCGCGAGCAGCATCGTCGCGGCATGGATGTCGACGATCGACTCCAGATCGGTGCAGTAGCCACCGCCGCAGACGATCGCGGTCGGCACCCCCGCCCGCCGCGCCGCGTCGAGCACGAGCCGGTCGCGGGCAAGCAGGCCCTGCTTCGTGAGACGCAGCCGGCCGAGACGGTCTCCTTCGTACGGATCGGCCCCCGCGATGTAGAGGACGAGATCGGCGTGCGCCCGCGCGAACGACTCCGCCACAGCCCTCTCCAGCCGCTCGAGGTATTCATCGTCACCCGTACCATCCTCGAGCGGCACATCGAGCGATCCCGGTTGCTTCCGCAGGGGGAAGTTGCGGGCGCCGTGAATCGACATCGTGAAGACCGTGTCGTCGGTGGCGAAGATCTCGGCCGTGCCGTTGCCCTGGTGGACGTCGCAATCGAGCACGAGCACCCGATGGACCGCGCCGCGGGCCTGCATCTCGCGGGCCGCCACGGCCACGTCGTTGAACACGCAGTAGCCCTCGCCCCAGTTGGTGCCGGCATGGTGCGTGCCACCGGCCAGGCTGGCTGCCACGCCGTCATCGAGCGCCGCCGCCGCCGCGTCGACTGCGGCGCCCGTGCTGCGGAGCGATCGCTCCAGAAGCTGCATGCTCCACGGGAATCCGATCCGCCGGACCTCGTCTGGCGAGAGTGTGCCGGCCATCACACGGCCCACGTAGTCGCGAGAGTGCACCCGCAGGAGTTCATCGTCGGTAGCGGCATGCGGCTCGATGAATTCGAGCGGGGCCCCAGCCGCCACATGTCGCTCGAGCCGCTGCCGCAGGAGCGAGTATTTGTCGATCGGAAAGCTGTGTCCGTCCGGCAGGGGCAGTCGAAACCGGTCGCACGGGAAGAGTCGCATCATTCCAGAGTCTATTGAACGTGACTATCCCGTTCACTCGGGCCCCGTCGCGTGCGTTCCGGGCTTTGTGACGCAGGCCCCCGGGCTTGCGCCCGGGGCCATGTGGAATGCTGCGGACTACCGCGATACCCTGAACCGCCCACCGGGAGGGCATAGCCAGCCGTCGGGCGCAAGCCGGCGGGATAACGAGAGCGACCGGAGGGTCGCCAAGAAACCCGAGGCCAGGCTGGCGAGGGTTTCATGAAGTCAGCCGCCAGGCGCAAGCCGGCGGGATGTCCGGATATCAACGCCACTGCCGTCCGGCCGCGCAGCACCTGCTGCGCGTGCAGGCAGCCGACGGCAATGATGGGCTTCACAAGAAGCCGACGCGTCGCCGTCGATGTGGGAAAAACACGTGATGAAAGCGGCTTCTCGAAATCATCACCATGACTGGCACGCCACGTGCTTCTCTTCTCCGACGCGAACGCATCTCGGTGTCTTCAGACGCCGCTCGAAAGGAGGTGCCATCGATCCAGACACTCTCACAAGCCAGTCCGATTCGAACATCACAACGACTCGCCTTCCTGTCGGAAGGTCGCTGAAACGCCGAAGGCCCGGTGCAGTTCGCTGCATCGGGTCTTCATCGTTGTGGTCTGCGGCGGAAGCCCCGAATGCGGCCGAGCGGGGCTGTGGGGGCGTCCGCTGCCGCACTAGCCCGCCGGCTGCCGCCGGCGGCTTTCTGCTGTACGGCCTCGCATGTGGTCTCCGCTAGGAAGCCCCGGGCGCAAGCCCGGGGGCTGAAGCAAAGCCGGCTCGTGCGTCATCCCGCCGGCTCGCGCCTGGCGGCTTCCTGACAAACCGTCTCCCTTCACCAGGAAGCCCCGGGCGGAAGCCCGGGGGCCAGCTGCGACGCCGGCTGACGATTCATCCCGCCGGCTTGCGCCCCGCGGCTGGCTGTTGGGGCCGGCTCCCAGGAGCGTCACTTTTTCCGGCGATTTGTGTCATACCGCGCCGTCTGCCCTTGCAGAGCCGGTCCCCGGAGGCGAACTTCAATCGCCCATGGACTGGATTCTTCCCGACTTTTTGCAGCAGCACTGGCAGGCCGGCCTCACCGCCACGGTGACCGTCATCACGCTCGTGCTCATGCTTTCCGGGCGGCGGGCGCCCGACATGGCCATGATGGGGGCCGTGACTGTGCTGCTCTTCGCCGGCGTGCTCACGCCCCAAGAAGCCCTCGGCGGTATGAGCAACGAGGGCATGATCACCGTAGCCGCCCTCTTCGTCGTGGCGGCGGCCGTAGAACGGACCGGCGCACTCCAGACGATCATCGACCGGTTGCTGGGCCGGCCGCGGTCGCTGCCCACGGCCCAAATCCGCACGATGATCGGACCCGGTATCCTTTCCGCCTTCATGAACAACACGCCCGTCGTCGCCCTCATGGTGCCGGCGCTGCGTGGCTGGGCCCGCAAGCACAGCCTG
>JBIKNV010000115.1:0-7500 GCA_044358475.1 Pirellulales bacterium
GAGCATCTCGAAACTGCTCATGCCGATGAACTGCGCGGTTGTGCTCGGTGGGCTCTGCACACTCATCGGCACCAGCACCAATGTCGTCGTCAGCGGCCTGGTGGCGGAGCGGACCGGCAAGGCCCTCGGCATGTTCGAGATCACCTGGCTGGGCCTGCCGCTGTTCATCATCGGCATCGTCTACCTCGTCGTCGCCAGCAACATGCTCCTCAAGGACCGCCGCCCGGCGATGAGCGCCAGCGACGATCCGCGGCAGTATTCGCTGGAGATGCTCGTCGAGCCGGGGAGCCCACTCGAGGGAAAGACCATCGAACAGGCCGGCCTGCGGGGATTGCACGGCCTCTTTCTCATGGAAATCGACCGTGACGGCCACGTGATGGCGGCCGTCGCGCCCACCGAGCGGCTCGAAGCGGGTGACCGACTTGTCTTCGTAGGCATCGTCGACTCGGTACTCGAACTCCAGAAGATCCGCGGCCTGCGGCCGGCCACCGATCAGGTCTTCAAGCTCAACGACCCGCGAAGTGAGCGGGTGCTGGTGGAGGCGGTGGTGTCACAAAGTTGCCCGCTGGTGGGCCGCACGATTCGGGAGGGCCGCTTCCGCTCCACCTACGACGCTGTCGTGATCGCCGTGGCCCGCGACGGCGAACGCCTCCGCATGAAGATCGGCGACATCGAACTCCAGCCCGGTGACACGCTGCTCTTGGAGGCGAGTCCTCGGTTCCTCGATCGGCAGCGTTCGAGCCGCCACTTCTATCTGGTCAGCCAGGTGGCCGACTTTGCCCCGCCGCGGCACGACCGCGCCTGGATCGCGCTGACCGTGCTCGCCGGTATGGTGCTGGCGGCCACGATGGGGCTCGTACCGATGGTCGCCGCGGCGCTCGCCGCCGCTGCCGCCGTGCTGGCCACCTCCTGCATCTCGGCAACCGACGCCCGGCGGTCCATCGAGTGGGAATCGTTGCTCCTCATTGCGGCCAGCTTCGGGCTCGCGCAGGCGATCGAGAAGACCGGGCTCGACGAACTTATCGCCCAGTCGGCTATCGGGGCCGCCGGCGACAACCCGCTGCTCGTGCTGGCCGCGATCTACTTCATCACGATGCTGGCCACCGAACTGATGAGCAACAATGCCGCCGCCGTATTGATGTTTCCCATCGCCTGGCAGACGGCGGCCGATCTCGGCGTCAATCCGATGCCCTTCGCCATGGCCGTGACGGTGGCGGCCAGCTGTGGCTTCGCCACGCCGATGGGCTACCAGACCAACCTCATGATCTACGGCCCGGGCGGCTACAAGTTCAGCGACTATGTGCGACTGGGCGGTCCGCTCAACCTGATCGTGATGGCGGTCACGGTCCTGCTGGCCCCGCTCATCTGGCCGTTTTCCCGCTGAAGCCGCACGACCGGCACAACCGGCCCTGTTCGACCCCGAAAACCGGGGCCGGCAACTTTCAATGCGAAGGGAACGGACGTACCCTCACGTTCATGAGCGACATCCTCTTCCATTACTACCGAGTCAATCCGACGACGTGGTTCTACCTGGCGTCGCTCTTGTCGATCGCGCTGTTCTTCAAGTTCAACCGCGTGCTGAGCATGCGGAACGTCGACCTCATCGGCCTGATCCTGCTCGCCCCCGGCCTCTTGGCCGTGGAGTACGGCGGCTACAAGGCGAGCACAGCCGCACAGCAACTCGGCTTCGTCTGGATCTTCGCCGTCACGGGCCTGTTCCTGGTGCGGATGCTCTTCGATTCGCTGATGGTTCGCCGCCCGATGCTGGAGCCCAACCTCTCCGTCGGCGGCCTGACGTTCTTGGGCATCTCGCTCCTGGTCTTCCTGCTGGCCAACGTCATCACCACGCGGCCGCAACGCGACGACCTCGCCGCCGCCGCCACGGCCACCAAGCTCGAGGCCGGCGAGGGGCATGTCGACGCCGATCAACTCGCCCGCCTCGGCCCCGGCTACCCGCTCCTCTTTCTCCTGCCGCAGATTTCTACCCAGCGGATCTTCACGCCCGAAGTGGCCGCGGGGCCCGACACCACCGCCAGCAGCCGGCGGGCCGTCCACGAAACGACCGCCCGCATCATGGCCATCCTCGCGCAACTGGCAATCGTCAGCGGCATGGTGCTCATCGGCTGGTGGCATTTCGACAACGTGCGGCTGGGGATCGCCGCGGCCGTGCTCTACCTGCTCCTCCCCTACACGGCGATCATGACGGGCCGCGTCGATCACGTGCTTCCCGGAGCGCTCATCACCTGGGCCGTGGTGGCCTATCGGCGACCCTTCACTGCCGGCTGCCTCATCGGCCTGGCGATCGGCACGATCTACTACCCTGTCTTCCTGCTGCCGCTGTGGTGCGGCTTCTACTGGGAGCGCGGAATCCGCCGGTTCGCGTTGGGCGTCGTCGCAGCCCTGCTGGTGCTCGTGATCGCCCTGTGGTTCACCTCGCCCGATGGCGGCGTGTTCCTCGACCAGTTGCGGCAGATGTTCGGCTGGATCTTCCCCAACGACGTCTCGCTGGAAGGCTTCTGGGCTTTGCCAGGCAACGATGCTGTGTTTCGCCTCCCGGTGCTGGCGGCCTTCATCGCGATGATGGCGACGCTCGCGATCTGGCCGTCGCCGAAGAACCTCGGCACGCTGATGAGCTGCACCGCAGCCGTGCTCTTGGGCAGCCAGTTCTGGAAGGCCCACGACGGCGGCCTCTTCATGGCCTGGTTTCTGCCGATGCTGTTGCTCGTGATCTTCAGGCCGAACCTCGAGAACCGCGTTGCCCTGCTCGTGCTCGACGCCGACTGGTTCCCCCGCCGCCGCCCGCCGATGGATCAGGCCGCGTGACGCTCAGCCGCGTCGCAGGTCGATGCTCGCCGGGGTCCGCTGGCGGGCGAGCCAGACGCGCCAGGCGGTGATATCCCAGCCGAAGTTCTCGCCGGTGAGTGCCACGATCGCCTCAAGCACTTGCTCGTTCTTCATCGGCACCGCCACCTGCCGGCGGCTGCTGCCCATCGATAGGCCGGCTCCGCCGCTGGGCGTGAACGTGGCGGTGGTCGATCCCTCAGGGGGCCCGTCACCGACGGTGACGACATGCCGCGTCTCGAGCACGTTGACCAGTTGTGGCACCACCGTTGCCACGCCGAGGCGGCCGAGCGCCGCCGCCGCTCGGTTGATGCGGGCGTTGTCGGGGCCGGCGAGCGCCGCCGCGAGGGCATTGGCCGCGGCCTGCGGGGCCAGCTTCGACAGCCGGTCGGTTACGTCGATGCGCGTCTCAGGATCCGGATGATCGAGCGCCGCGGCGACGAGGGCCGCCTGAGCCGCCGACGTGCCGATGCGGACAAGCGACTCCATGTACAGGAGCCGCACGCGACGAAGCGGGTCGCTGGCGAGCGCCGCCGTGAGGGCCGGCACGGCCTGCGGGTCGGTGATCTCAGCGAGCTCTTCGGCAGCGTCAGCCGCAGCGCCGGTAGCCAGATCCTGTCGCAGCCGCTCGAGTTTTTTGTTCCACTGCTTCTGGGCCAGGGCGGTTTTTTCATTCCGCTCGATGATCTCGATCTCCTGCGCGGTCCGCCAGCCACCGCTGTGCCGCTGGTAGCCCAGCTTCGCCATCCATTCCTGGTGGCTCTCCCGCGACCGGCCCGTCGGGGCGTCATCGGCCACAGCAGCCATCACGAACAAAGACGCGACGACGCTCACGGTGATCAATCGAATCATCCTCATGCCTCCATCATCGTCACAAACCCCGGGCCGCGCCCTGCAGAATGCCGACGTACGTGGAAAACAGCCGCACGATGAGCAGAACGACGACGGCCGCCACGCCCACCCAGACCGCCGCCCCCGCTCCGCTCGCCGCTGCCGCAAAGCCGCGGGCTGCAGCATCGTCGCAGTCATCGGCCAGCCGATCCAGCGTTTCGGCGGTGGTGCCGGTGAGTTCGCCCACGCCGACGGCTTCGAGCACACGGCGGGGAAAAAGCCCGGTCTCCCGCAGCATCTCGGTGAGGGAGAGTCCGCCACGGAGCCGCGTCGCCGCGGTGGCAGGGTCGATTGCCAGCCCCGGCGCCACGGCCGCCGTCAGCGCGAGCATCCGCCGCACGTCGAGACCGATGCCGCTGGCCAGCGACGCTGCCCGGCACCAGGCGGCAAGTTCCGCATCGGACGCCGCCCGGCCGATCACCGGCAACCGCGATAGAAGATGCCGGACGATGCCTCGCCGTTGCCAACTCCGCAGCGCTGAGTGCCACACCAGCCAGCTGGCGAGCACGATTCCCGTAACGATTCCGAGAAACGTGATCACGCCACGCACACCCCGGAGGCCCAGGCCCAGCATGTCGACTGACTCGCCGGCAACGAGGATCAGTACCGAGACGACTCCGACCGCCACGACTGCCTGAACCGCCGGCTTGATGAGGGATTGCCTCAGGTTTCGCGCGAGGTGAGCCGACCGGCGGCACTGGGCCGCCAACTCACGACAGACATTCGGCTCACAGCCGGCCTGCTCTCCGGCGTTGAGCATCCCACGGACGACCGGAGGAAAGGTGTCGCCGGCCGTGGCAAGCGAGTCGGCGAGCGAGGCACCGCCCGCCAACGAACTGGCCACCCCCGCGATCGCCGGCCGCCACCGCGCCGGCGCGTGGGTGGCCTCGTTGGCCCAGGCCCGCCGCATGTCGATGCCGGCCGACGTCGCAATCGCGATCCGGCCGAGCAGTTCCGCAAGCACCCCATCTGGCATTCGTCGCCGACGCATGGGAAATATCTTAGGCCGTTTTCCCGATCGCTGCAGCGATGAGCTGGCAACCTGAGAAACGGAGGCGAGGGGGTCGGCGAACGCTCGAGGAGCGTTGGGCGTATCCTCGCCCCGCGACAAGACTTTTGCCGCCCCCGAGCCGGTGCTTCGCATTTCGGGTTGCACCACAGCGACTGCTCACACTTCCCGCGGGCATGTGGTACAAGATCGCAAACCATGAAACCGGCTGCCCCCCCAGCGACGAATCGCGAATGGCCCACCGTGGCGATTGTCGGGGTCGGCCTGATCGGCGGGTCGATCGGCCTGGCGCTGCAGTCTCGTCGGCTGGCAGGCCGCGTGATCGGCGTGGGGCGTTCGGCCGCATCGCTGGCCACCGCCCGCACGGCGAAGGTCGTGACCGAGACGTCGCTCGATCTGGAGGCGGCCGCGGCAGAGGCCGATCTTGTCGTCGTGGCAACCGACGTCGGCACGATCGCATCGCTCCTCGACCGCGTCGATGAGGCCGTGCGGCCAGGCACACTCATCACCGACGCAGGCAGCACGAAGGCCTCGATCGTGGCGGCCTGGGAGAAACGCCGCCGCAGTCGGCGCGGCTGCTTTGTTGGCGGTCACCCCATTGCCGGTAGCCATAAGAGTGGCCCCGCGGCCGCCGACGCCACGCTCTTCGAGGGCCGTGTCACCGTCGTGACGCCCGCCCGCGGCACTCCCGCCGCCGACGCCGAGGCGATCGGTGGCTTCTGGGCTGCGGTCGGCTCGACGGTGTTCATGATGGACCCGAAGGAGCACGACAAAATCCTCGCCGCCACGAGCCATGCCCCCCATCTCCTGGCCGCCGCAATCGCGCTGGCCACCCCGGCTGTGGCCCGACAGTTCACTGCCGGCGGCTGGCGGGATACCACGCGGATCGCTGCTGGTGATCCCGAACTGTGGGCCGACATTCTGCTCGACAACGCCGCCCAGGTCGCCAAGGCGCTGGCCCGGATCGCCGCAGGGGCGGAAAAAATGCTCGCCGCCATCGAGTCGGGCGATCGACGCCGACTCCTGACTTTGCTGGCACGCGCCAAGGAGGAACGTGATGCTGTGGGAGGTTGATGTACGCCTGAAGGATGCCGGTGGCGACCACGCCGCCCGAGCCGTTGTGGAAGGTGCCACGGCGCTCGGCGTGGAAGCATGCACGCGGGCCGTCACGGCCACCGGCTGGCTGATCGAGGGGCAGCTTTCCCGTGCGGACGTCGAACGACTCGCCGCCACGCTGCTCACCGATCCGGTCACCGAGTCGTTCACGGCGGCGGAAGTAGGAGATGCTACGCTCGCACGAGGGCCGGCCGATCTGCCGACGGTGCTGCACGTGCTGCCGCGCACAGGCGTGACCGACCCTGCCGCCCTCTCGGCCCACCAGTCGCTCGCCCTTCTAGGCCTCCGCCCAGCCGCCGTGCGAAGCGTGAAGAAATACTGGCTGCCCCCGCTCGACGACGCCGACACGCAGCGGCTCGCCTGGAAGTTGCTGGCGAGTGAAGCGATTCACGACGTCGTCATCGGACCGCTCGCGCTCTCCACACTTTCCGGCGGCCGCACCTGGACCTTCGCGCAGGAATCGATCGGCCTCGAAGGGCTCGATGATGCGGCGCTCGTGCAACTCAGCCGCGACCGCTGCCTCGCCCTGACAGCCGCTGAACTGCACGCTGTCCGCGATCACTTCCGCAGCCTCGGCCGCGACCCGTTCGAGATCGAACTGGAGACGATCGCCCAGACCTGGAGCGAGCACTGCTGCCACAAGACGCTCGGCAGCCCGGTCGATCACATCCGTCCCGATGGCACGACGCGGTACGACAATCTGCTCAAGGAGACGGTCTTTGCCGCGACCCAAACGGTCCGCAAGCAACTCGGCCCCCGCGACTGGTGCGTGAGCGTCTTTCGGGACAACTCAGGTGTGGTGCGATTCGACGGTGACCACGACATCTGCGTGAAGGTGGAGACGCACAACCATCCCTCCGCGATCGAGCCCTACGGCGGCGCGGCCACCGGCCTGGGGGGCGTGATCCGCGACGTGCTCGGCACCGGCCTGGCCGCCAAGCCGATCGCCAACCTCGACGTCTTTTGTGTGGGCTCTTCCGACCTCCCCGCCGACGAACTGCCGCCGGGCGTGATCCACCCGCGGCGACTCCTCGGGGGCGTGGTCGCAGGTGTCCGCGACTACGGCAACCGGATGGGCATCCCGACGATCGCCGGCGGGGTCTTCTACGATCCTGGCTATACCTGCAACCCGCTGGTCTTCTGCGGTACCGTCGGCGTGATGCCACGCAACGCGGCCGATGCCGCCGTGCAGCGGGGCGATCTGGTCGTAGTGGCCGGCGGCCGCACCGGCCGCGATGGCATTCATGGCGCAACCTTCTCGAGCATCGAACTGTCGAGCGAGAGCGAAACCGAGTCGGGCGGGGCAGTGCAGATCGGTCATGCAATCAATGAAAAAACACTGTGCGACTTCGTGCTGGCCGCTGCCGAGCAACGGCTCTTCCATGCGATCACCGACTGCGGCGCCGGCGGGCTCTCCAGCGCCGTCGGAGAGATGGGGGCCACCCTCGGTGCCGACGTCGATCTCGATCGCGTGCCGCTGAAGTACGAGGGGCTCTCGGCGACCGAGGTTTGGATTTCCGAGGCTCAGGAGCGGATGGTGCTCGCCGTGCCGCCGGGCAACTGGGAAAAAATCGCTGCGATCGCGGCTGCCGAGGGGGTCGAAGCGACGGCCATCGGCACCTTCACCGGCCAGGGCCGGCTCG
>JBIKNV010000259.1:0-4624 GCA_044358475.1 Pirellulales bacterium
TCGGCGAGCGAGGTCATCACGAGAAGATGACGGCGGGCGTCGTGCGGATCGATGTCAACGGTGCCGGCGCGGGCGTGCTCGTCGACGATGTGAGACTCGAAGACGTCGAAACTCTCGACGAATGGGCGTCGTGGCAGTCACTCGGCTTCGACAAGGAATCGCTGGTGGCTGATCCGCTCTTCGTCGACCGCGACAAGGACGACTTCCACCTGCGGCCGGAGTCGCCTGCCCTGAAACTCGGCTTCAAGCCGATCCCGATCGAGAAGATCGGCCCCTACGCCGACGACCTTCGGGCCAGTTGGCCGATCGTCGAAGCCGAGGGTGCGCGGGAAAAGCCGCTGATGTCCCGGTAACTCCGGCAGACGAAGGGCGAAAGGCCGGCTGCGCTGGCCCGGCGACGTCTGGCGGACTATCGCTGGCGGAGGGCCGCGATCGTTGATAAAATTCGAGGGAACCTTGGGGAGTATCAGCGGCAATCTTTGTTCGGAGAAAAGGGGAGAAGCATGTCATCAGAGTCACCGACCCCTGACCGCCCGCACCACAGTGTCTGGCGTCCCGACGGGTTCACCTTGGTCGAACTCCTCGTCGTCATCGCCATCATCGGCACGCTCGTCGGGCTGCTCCTGCCGGCGGTGCAGTCGGCCCGCGAGAGCGCCCGCCGGTCACAGTGCACCAACAACCTCAAGCAACTCGCGCTCGCGAACAAGAAGTTTCCCCTGACGTTCAAGGCGACCGATGCCTACAAGTCGGGCATGACCGACGCGACCTACGGCCAGGGTGTCTCATGGATCGCCTTCGTCCTCCCGTTCATCGAGCAGTCGGCGCTCTTTTCACGAGTCAATTTCGACATCGCGAGCATCACGACGTCGTCGGATCCCAACTCTTCTTTGTCGCTCTCGAACCGGGTGGACACGCTCTACTGCCCGAGTAACGGCAGCCTGGAAGACAGCCGCGGGTCGGGTTCCGCCACGCCGTCGTCTGCGCAACGCACCATGCACTACTTCGGCATCATGGGAGTCGTGGTGCCCAGTTCACTGACCGGCACGTACCCGAAATACGCCAACGGCGGCACATGGCCACAGGCTATCCGTCCGGGGCACGGCATCTTCGGGGTCACGGCGACGAATAACGCCGTCAGCCTGCAGCCGAAGGGCACGGCCGCCAAGGATGTCACCGACGGCTTGTCGAAGACCTACCTCCTCGGCGAGATTTCCTGGTCGGGCATGGGAAAGCAGGCCGCTTTCGCCGTGCAGTCCTACCTCACCGGCTACAACGGATGGGGACAAGGCCAGTTCATCAACCCCGCGCGAAACATCTTCTATTCCCGTCCGATCAACCTCTCGAAGGCGGAGATCGCGGGGGGCATGACGGTCGCCTCCGATGGCCAATACAACAATATGAACTGGGGCAGCAATCATCCCGCCGGGGCGAATTTTGCGATGGGAGACGGCTCCGTAACGTTCGTCGAGGAGATGATCGACATGAACGTGTTCATGGCGGCCGGCAGCAAGGCTTCCGCCGATTGATGTGCCCCCCACGGGATGCGTTGACATGCGACGTCTGACTCTCGCGGGCACACCGGCCCGTGCGGCCTGCTTGATGCTGCTCGCGTCGCTCGTCGCGGCCGGTTGCGGCCCACGCGATCGATACGCCATCTCGGGGAGCGTCACGCTGGAGGGCAAGCCGATCCCTGCCGGAACCATCACGTTCGTGCCGTTTGGTGCGGGAAAGCCGGGGAGGACGGCCGGATTCTGCGAGATCAAGGCCGGGAAATATGCCACGAAGACGGGCAGGAACCCGGGAAGCGGTCCGCATCGCGTGATGATCGGCGGCTGCGACGGCGTCCCCTACCAGAGCCAGATGGGCGAGATCACCGAAAATCATCCGATGGGAAAGCCGCTTTTCCCGACGCACATCGTCGAAATCGACGTGCCTGAGAAGAATGGCTCGGTCTTCGACTTCGATGTCCCTGGAAAACCACAGCCATGAACCCGTCCGCTTTCCGATTCGAGTCATCGCTGCCTCTGATCATCAGGGTCATCTGCACCGCCTCCCTGTGCCTCGTCATGCCGAGGGGCGTCGCCCAGCCCGCCGATGCGCCCACGCCCACGCTGGTCACAGCTGTCGAATGCCGTCCGCGGGGCGGATTGCCGAACTTCTTCGCCAAGGCGAAGGCGGGCGGCGATGTCCGCGTCGCGTATCTCGGCGGCAGCATTACCGCCGCACCGGGCTGGAGGGTCTTCTCGCTCGACCGGCTCAAGAAAGAGTTTCCGAAGGCAACGTTCAGCGAGATCAGCGCCGCGATCGGCGGCACGGGCTCAGACCTTGGGGCGTTTCGCGTCGGCTACGACGTGATCTCACGGAAGCCCGACCTCGTGTTCGTGGAATTCGCCGTCAACGACGGCACCGCGCCGCCGGAGCAGATTCTGGCCACCATGGAAGGGATCGTGCGGCAGATCCTGCGGGCCGATGCCGCCACCGACATCTGCTTCGTCTACACGGTGTCGGAGCCCTTGCTCCCCGATCTGGCCAAGGGGGTCTTCCCCCGCGCGGCATCGACCATGGAGGCCGTGGCCGACCACTATGCGATTCCCTCGGTGCACTACGGCGTCGAGGTCACCAAGCGGATCGCCGACGGCACCCTCGTCTTCAAGGGAGAGAAGCCCGAAAGGCTCGACGCCGCCGCCACGCCGATGCTGTTCTCGAGTGACGGCGTGCATCCACACGTGGAGACCGGGCACCGGCTCTACGCTGACGTGCTGGCACGGTCGCTCGCCACCATTCAGGCCACGGCGACGACCGCCTCGCCGCATCAGCTGCCCGAACCGCTCCGCGCCGACAACTGGGAAAAGGCCAAGCTGATCCCGATCGAGGAATCGATGCTCCGCGGCGACTGGAAGCGAGTCACGCCAGCCGACGACGAGCGGGCCAAGTCCTTCGCCGCGCGGATGCCGGTGCTCTGGAAGGCCGAGAAGCCGGGCGCGGAACTGGTGGTCGCCTACACCGGCACGCGGCTGGCTGTCTACGACCTCTTGGGACCGGGCGAGGGCATCGTGTCGGTACAGGTCGATGATGCGGCCGCCAAGCAGGTGCCGCGGATCGATCCGTACTGCACCTACTGGCGAATCGGCACGCTCAACACCGGCAGCCAGCCGGCAGGAACGCACCGCGTCACGATCAGGCTGGAGGCTGCCGCCCCCGACAAGGCGAAGATCCTCTTCGAACACAATCGGCCCGACCTCGAGAAGAATCCCGCCAAGTATGCGGAGAATGCATGGTATGCGTCGGCGATCCTGCTGCTCGGCGAACTGCTCCCGGCGGACGCGGCCCCGGCGAAGTGATCGCCTGCTGCGAATCCGCCTTGCGACGGGAGCGACGGGAGCGACGGGTTCTACTTCACGTCGAGCTGCAGCAGATACGCGTCGAGCCCCTGCCGGGCCTGCTGCTCCTGGGCCTGCCGCTGGACGATCTCCTCTCGGAGGGTTTCCACGCGGGTTTCCTGCTGGGAGAACTTCTGCACGTAGCGGGTGTAGAGATCGCTCGTCCGTTCCAGCCGGGTCATGTTCTCCCGGATTCGTGCCTGCTCCTGCCCGATCGCGTTGATCTCCTGCTCGCGTTCGGTCTTCTCGCGCACGATGCGGCCGATCTCCTGCTTGCGGCGAAGCACCTCCGCGAGCGACTCCTGCACGACCGGGCTCGTTCCCCGGGCCCGCGAGTAGAGCAGGATCGCATCGTCGTCGAGGTTCGTGATCGCATAGGACTGCTCGACCGGCATCTCCTCGCCGATCTCGAGCATCGCAGGCTTGGCCGGCTCCGCCGCCACGGCGAAGCGATAGCGGTCGCGGGCGGTCTCGTCGGCCTTCTCCGGCTTGACGAGCTTCCAGCCCTGCTCGATCGGATGCTCGACCAGCAGCTTCACCGGCTTGGCACCCGAGTTCTTCACCTCGAGCTTCCGCACCCGGGCGAGCCGGCGTGAGGCGACGAGCGTGCCCTTGACGAGCCGCACACTGACGATCTCGTCCGGCCGTGGCTCGGTGCGCGGCACCACCTCCACGTCGAGGTCGACGGCGTAGCTCAGCAGCCGTTCGCTGCCTGGCGCCATGTCCTCGATCCTCGCGTCGCCACAGTAGCCACCCTCGTCGTAGACGGTGACCGGTCCCTGCATGAGGTGGAGCGCCGTCGTGTTCTTGAGCCGCAGGCCCGAAAGCGGATGCTTGGCCAACACCCTCTCGTCGTAGATCGCCACCCGCTCGGCCGCGATGCGATCCGCCACGATCGGCAGCATCGCCGACCGCTGTCGGGCGATCGTGACGGGCGTGGCGATCTCGTAGCGGAAGAGTTCGCCGAGCTCGGCCCCCGAAGCCAGGCTCTGCATGCTCACGCCGTCGCCAAACATTCCGCCTTCACGGTCGCGCTTCTGGAGGGCGTCCTTGTCCGCGGCCAGCATCGCGCCCGGTGCCGAGGGCGCCGCCGACGCCTTGCGGGCTAAGGCCCGTTCCCCCTTGGCAAGCTCGCTACTACGCTCTCCCACGCCGTCGGCGGCGGCGTCACCGCCGAACTGCCGCTGCTTTTCGGCCATGTCCTGGCCGTAGACCTGCGGCAGCAACGACGCATAGAGTTCCGG
>JBIKNV010000260.1:0-4619 GCA_044358475.1 Pirellulales bacterium
CCGAGAAACGCCTTGCCGAACGTGTCCACCCGGTTGTCGATCCGGTCAGCTTCGTCCTGGCGGATATCGACAGGGGCATGCACCTCTTCGCCGAGCAGCCAGAAACCGGTGCCGATCACCGACTCGTTCGCGCCGTCCGCGGTGAGCCGTGGGCTCTTGAGGAGATCGCCGGCGATCTGTTCCCGGACGAACTGGTCGTAGGGCAGATCGGCGTTGAAGGCCCGCACCACCCAATCGCGATACTGCCAGGCATTGGGGATCGGAAAGTCAAACTCGTGCCCCCGGGTCTCACCATAGCGGGCCACGTCGAGCCAGTGCCGCGCGAAGCGCTCCCCGTAGTGCGACGAGCCCAGGAGGTGATCGACATATTTTTCATACGCCTGTGGATCGGGATCGGCGGTCACCCGCACGACGTCCTCCGGAAGAGCCGGCAGGCCGGTGAGGATTTCACTGGCTCGCCGCACGAGCACCTCCCGGGGAGCCTCCGATGGTGGCTCGAGACCGGCTGCCTCCAGACGGGCCAGCGTGAATCGGTCGATGTCATTGCGGCACCATCCGACATTCTTCACCGCCGGCGGGGCTGAGGCCTGCGGCGGATGCCAGCACCAATGCTCCGCCTTCCGGGCAGCGATGTCGAAGGCCGCGATCGTCGCCTGCTTGCCGTCGTCGGGCCACGGCAGCCCGCGCCGCACCCATTCCTCGATCGTGTGGATCGCATCCGCCGGCAGCTTGCCATCAGGCGGCATCTGCAGGTCGCCATCGTAGCGAACCACCTTCACGAGCAGGCTCGCGTCAGGGTGGCCGGCCACGGCCACGCCTTCGGCGGCCAAAAAATCCGCCCGTGAGTCAAACGATAGGCCCCCCTCCGGGTCGCCGGCCTCCGCGGAGTGGCACTCGCTGCAGTGCGTTACCAGAAGTGGCCGCACCTTGGACTCGAAAAATTCGAGGTCTTCTGCCGATGGCACGACCGCCTCGGCGATCCCGGGCACCGCCAGCAGCAACAGCGCCATCGCGCCGGCCTGGAAAGGCCGACGCCGCTGCACTTGGCAGATGGATCGCGGCACGCTGTTCATCGCCCCGTATCGTAGGTCGCCATGCCCGTGGACAGCGATGGATCCGATTGCAAAAAACCACAGAAAGGCTGCGAAATCAGTCGCCATCGGCCCGGCTCCTCCCGGCGTGCTCACCGATCGGCAGGGCCCATAGATGGCTCGCACTGCGAAAGAGAAGCCGCCCGCCGGCCACGGCCGGTGTCGCCCGTGTCTCCTCATCGAGGGGCGTCCGACCGAGCACCTCGAAACTGTCACCGTCGGCGATCACAACGATCTCGCCGTCACTCGACACATTGATGATCCGGCCGCCGAGGGCGATCGGTGAGGCGGAGTAGTTTCCCCCGACGCGGCCCTTCCACACGGGTGAGCCATCCGCTGCCCGCACGCATGTCACGACACCCCGGTCCCCCCACAGATAGAGCCGGCCGTGTGATTCCAGCGGCGTGGGCACATACGGAGCCGCACTCTTGTCGATCGAGTAGGCCACTGTGGCCTCCGCGCTCGAAGCATCAGGGGGCCTCACCGCCACGAGCAGATTGTTGCCGCCGCCATCGCCGCTCGTGCCGATGAGGAGGCCCGCTGCCTGGATGGGCGAGGAGACGGTTCGCCGCGGGAAGCAGCGGTTCTCCCAGAGCACACGGCCGGTGGCTGGATCGACAGCGTAGAGGCCATGGCCGTGGCTCGTGCAGATTACCGCCGCCCCATCCGCAGTCGTGATCACAAGCGGCGTCGAATAGGCCGCCTTGTCCACACCGTCGCGAGTCAGTCGCCAGCGCTCCTTGCCGGTCACGGTATCGATGCCAAGCACGAGGCCTGGGCCATCCTGCTCCAGCGGCACGATGACGAGATCCCCGCACACCGTCGGCGTGCCACCAAAACCGTGTTCCGCCGCAAACGGTCCGAGGTCGACATGCCAGCGGGGATGGCCATCATGCGACACGGCCTCGAGGCGGACGTTCTCCCGCGTGCCCCAGAGCCAGTAGATGCCGTGGGGGTCTGCGGCGACCGAGCCGGAAGCGGAACTGTTTTGCGTGTGATGCCGATCGATCGGACCGGAAATCTCGCGCGACCAGAGTCGCTTGCCCGTGGCCAGATCGTGACTCAGGAGATAGCGCACCTCGGCAGCCTCATCAGCCGCAGCCGTGTAGATGTGCTCCCTCCAGACCACGGGAGACGCATGGCCAACCCCAGGCAGATCGGCCTTCCAGGTCCAGGCATCAGTCGACCAGGCGACCGGGAAAGACGCCTCGCCTCCCTGCCCAGCCGCATCCCGGCCCCGCCAGCGCGACCATGGGCTACCGGTCTCATCCGCACCGACTGCCAGCAGGGCCCAGCAGACCAGCAGGGTCACATGTCCCAGTCGTGCCATCGTTCACGCTCCGGCTTCCCGTCGTCAGACCAACCCTGGAAGCATATCACGCCGGCAACGTTTTTCCGTCGGCCGAAGGGCCGTGATATTCAGCGCAGCGGAGGAAACGGAACCGCTTCCCCGTCGATCTCGAACACATGAAAATGATGAACGGCCGGCACGTCTGCCTTCCAGGCCCACACGACCTTCTTGTCTGGCGTCACCTCCAGCATGCGCTCGCCCCCTTTCCCGATCCGATAGCTGGCGATCATCGTGTTGCCATTCGGCAGTCGCTGCACGCCGCAGGCATCGTTGATCGCCCCGTCGACTTCGGCGGCTGTCACCTGCCAGCGGATTTTCCCGTCGGCATCAAACTCGACCACGCGATTGCCGTTGGTGAGCGCAGCCAGCATGCCACCGTCGGGTAGCGCGATGGCAGTGAAGGGCCAGTTGTTGATCGTGGGCTCACCCGGCACGTGCGTGTCAATCTTCGACAGGATTGCGCCTTCGGTCGAATAGCGGAGGATCGCAAAGTCGAGAAGGTGGGGCACGAGAAACGTGCCGTCCGGCTGTTTCCGGGCCATCCGCGTCTGCATGTGAGCATTGGGCTTCTGACAGGCGAGGACAAACTCCGTTTTGACGGTGCCATCGGCAGCGATCTCGAGAAGCCGCGGATTCGGCCCCGCCTCGGTCAGTACATACGTTCCTTCGGCGGTCTTCTGGATGCTGTTGACCTCCGCCTGCGTGCCGTCATACCGCCAGACGATGCGGCCAGCGGGGGAATCCGCTTCAGCCGACCCGCGGCTGATTTCGATCGCTGCCCCGCCAGGCACGACGTCGCCAGAGGGCAACTTGCCGCCCTTGCCGATAGCCAACAGCACGTTGCCGTTGGGCAACACCCATCCCTCCCGCGTGTTGACCGGATAACTCCACTCGACGATTCCCTCCGGATGCTTCGCCGAAAACGCGATGATCGCGGCCTGCTTCCCGCAGACGAGAATTTTCTGCTGGCGACCCTGCGGTTCGGCTGCGTGAGCCGATCCCCCCAGCGCCGCGACCGCGACAACGACAAGCAGTCTCACGAGCGAAACGATGACAATGCCGAACCGCTCCCATTTCATTGGATACGCCGTCATGCCCACAGTCTCCTTCTGCAAACCTCATGCGTCGTGTGCCAGTGCGACAAAGCGTAGCGAACGCTCCCGATCCCCGGTTGTCGGATCACGACAGAGAGGTTGCCGAAATCCGAGGTGATTCGTGCGCACCCGCGGCCTCGAGATCAAGCAGGCAGGTCGAGCCAGCTGTCGGACGAGGCACGGCTGCGCGACCCTTTTGTATGATCATGGGCGGTACCACACTCGAACCGCGGTCACTGTCGCGTCATGGTTTCCGGCCCTCCCCCCCGCTTGGTCACCGTCTCAATGCCGCCCAAGCGGGTGGCATTGTTTATTGAGACATCGAAGGCGTTTGGCCGCGGTGTGCTGCAGGGCATTGGCCGCTGGCAGCGGGCACACGAGCCCTGGCGGGTTTACGCCGATGAGCGCGGCTTCAACGAGGCCATACCCCGTGACCTCATTGCGGCCGAGTGGGACGGCGTGATCACGCGACTCCAGCGGAAC
This sequence comes from Pirellulales bacterium, assembly GCA_044358475.1. Taxonomy (GTDB): domain Bacteria; phylum Planctomycetota; class Planctomycetia; order Pirellulales; family UBA1268; genus CACORA01. The sequence goes on from JBIKNV010000260.1 coordinate 4,020, forward strand.
CAGATGCCGCCGCAATGGCTCGACGGCAGTCTGCCCGTCGTGTCGCTCCGTTGGGAAGAGGCCGATGTTCCCTCTCCTGGTATCCACTCCGATGAGAAGGCGATTGCGCACTTAGCCGCCGACCACCTTTTGGAGCACGGATTTTCTGGGCTTGCCTATTGCGGCGTTGCCACGCGCTGGTCACGGCTGCGGGAGGAGGCGTTTGCCGACCGTGCGGCTTCGCGAGGGGCCACCGTGCATGTCTTCGATATGCTTCAGGCCAGCCGCACCGGCATGCGGCCCGATGACGTGCCGGCCATCGCCCGCTGGATCGAGTCGCTCCCCCGGCCCGTGGGAATCATGGCGGCCTATGACGTGCGGGCACTGGAGGTGCTCGACGCGGTGCGGTCACTGGGCCTCGCCTGTCCCGACGACGTGGCCGTCATCGGCGTCGACAACGACGACGTGCTCTGCGATCTCGCCACGCCGACCCTCTCCAGCGTCGCCCAAAACCTTGAGTGCATCGGCTACGAGGCGGCCCGGGCGCTGGCGGCCAGAATGGACGGTCGGAAGGCCGTCACGGAAAGCGTCTTCGTGCCACCCGTGGGCGTGGCCGTCCGC
>JBIKNV010000261.1:0-4614 GCA_044358475.1 Pirellulales bacterium
TTGCTCGAGTCGCTTGGCTTCCGGCCGGTGATGGAAGTGGCGAAGCGGCGGCGACCTGCCCGTGTGCCCTGGCATGGCAGCGACGTCGATGTGGCGATCGACCAGGTCGACGGCTTGGGAGAGTTCGTCGAGCTGGAGCTACAGGCTCGCCAGGGGGAAGTGCCGCAGGCCCGGGGAGTGATCGAGTCGCTGGCGACTGAACTGGGCTGCGGCGAGCAGGAGCGGCGGAGTTATCTGGAACTGCTTGTGGCGAAGCGACCGATCGTGCGGTGATGGAGCGAGCGCCGTGCCAGCCTGTCGCTACCGCACAATGGAATTGTGTTCGTCGAGCACGATGACGGCGGGCTTGTGGGTTTTCACTGCCGCCTCGTCGAGCCAGGTGAACGACATGATCGTGAGGCGGTCGCCCGGCTTGCCGAGGTGGGCGGTGGCACCGTTGAGTTCGATCGCGCCCGAACCGGCCGCACCGTAGATGACGTACGTTTCGAACCGTTCGCCGTTGGAGAGATTGCCAACGAGGATCCGTTCATAGGCCCGCAGACCCACACGCTCGGCGAGGTCGGCGGCAATTGTCAGGCTCCCCTCGTAATCGACCGAGGCACCCGTCACCGCAGCGCGGTGAATCTTCGACTTGAGCAGGCAGGTCATCATCGGTGGCAGGCGATCTCACTGGAGCGGACGGAACACGGCCGACACAGGGGCCGGCACGGCAATCGTCCGACCCGAAAATTCTAGCATGCCGCTCGTGGGGTCGATCGAGAAGATCGCCACGGTGTTCGAGTTGTGGCCCTCCGTGAGCAGGTGCCTTCCGTCCGGCGCGATGGCGAAGTGGCGGGGTGTCTGAACCTGGGCCGGCACCGCGGCCTGAAACGCGAGCTTTCCGGTGGCGGCGTCGATGCCGTAGGCGGCGATCGTGTCATGACCCCGATTGGACGCATAGAGAAATCGCCCCGAGGGATGCACGGCGATCTCGGCGCACGAAAAGCCGGTGCGGTCGGTGACACCCTCCGGCAGCGTGGAAAGCGACTGGACGGGAGCGAGTGTGCCGGCCTGCGGGTCGAGGTCGAAGGCCGTTACCGTCAGGTCGAGTTCGTTGACGCAGTAGGCGTGCTTGCCCCCCGGGTGGAGGGCGAAATGCCGCGGGCCAGCGCCGGCCTTCAGCGAGGCGGAGCCGTGCGGGTGAATCGTAGCCCGGTCGGTGTCGAGCACGTACACGAGCACCTTGTCGAGGCCGAGGTCGCAGACGAAGGCGAACCGTCCGTCGGGTGCGATATCGGCCGAGTGGCCATGGGGCTTTTCCTGACGGCTGGGGTTGATGCCAGCCTCACCGGCCCGTTCGTAGCGATGCTGGATGAAGCCACCCGTCGCACCGGTGACAACCGGCTCGAGACTTCCGTCGGCCCCCAGCCCCAGGCAGATCGTGCTACCACCGCCGTAGTTGGCAGCGACCACCACGCTCCCGGAGCGATCCACCGACAGATGGCACGGACCACTCCCACCCGATGACTGGTGATTGAGCAGCGTCAGGCGGCCGGTCGCTTCATCGATGGCATACGCCATGACGGCGCCGGCCGGCTTACCATCGGGCCCCGGTGCCTCGGAGACGGCGTAGAGCACCGGCAGCGTGGGGTGGAGAGCGAGGAACGAAGGGTTCTTGGCGATCACCGCCAAGGAGGGCGGGGAGAGCGTGCCGCTCGCAGCGTCAAACCGAGAGACGTAGATGCCCTCACTCCCGGTTTTTTCGTTGGTGTAGGTCCCAAACCAGACAAAGTGCGTCGCGGCGTCGGCAGCGGACGTTGGTGCCACGGCGACCAGGGCCGCCGCTGTCAGGGTGACGGCAAGAAAAGATGCCAGACGACACACCTCTCGCACGGAACACATTCTCATGGAAAAACGCATCTCAAGACCTCATGCTGCGGGGGCCATGAACGCCGGACAAAGGCAGCATCCTACCCCCGCAGACACCGCTTGCAACGCAGCCGGCGAGGCGGAGGGCGATCCTCTCCGGCGGGAAACCCGCAACACGTTGGTGATGGAGACCTACCAGGTCGTCCTCCGCGTCGGCTGGATCTTCAAGACAGAGACCATCATCATGCCGGCCGTGCTCGATGCCGTGGCCGATTCCGGCCTGCTCCGTGGCCTTCTTCCGGTGCTCAACCGCGGTGGGCAGAGTATCCCGCCGTTGCTTGCGGCCGGGCGTCTTGCGCGGCTGCCGGTGAAGAAGTGGACGCTGATCCGCACGACGCTGCTGATGGCGGTGTGGTTCGGCCTGCTCGCTCTCGCCTGGGTTCCCTTGCAGTCGTGGCGGCCCCACCTGCTGGCCGGTCTCTTTCTCGTGCTCTACGCCCTCTTCTCGGCATCGAACGGACTCAATCAACTCACCGTCGCGTCGCTCCAGGGAAAGCTCATCAGTCCCGGCCATCGCGGCCGGGCGATGGTGGTGAGCGTGGTGGTAGGGAGTGTGGTCGCCATTCTGGCGGCGATTCTGTTTCTCGGCCCGTGGCTTGCTGAATCCGACGGGTTTCCAAAGATCTTCGGCATGACAGCTGCCTTTTTTGGCGTGGCGGCGGGGATCCCGATCCTGTTCGACGAACCTGCCGACCCGCTTCATCAGGCTCGACAGCCGGGGGTGGCGGGAGACCGAGACCCCCAGTCGGGCTCGTCGGTGTGTCAGGCGACCTGGCGCGCAACACTTCTGGCGGACCGGTCACTCGTGCGGCTCTGTCTCGTTGCCGGCTGCTTTTCGGCGGTGCTCATGCTCTTTCCGCACTATCAGGCCTTCGCCCGCGATCGTCTCGGCAGTCAGATCGGCAGCCTGCTCACGTGGGTCGTCGCGCAGAACGTGGCCACGGGTGTCGCCAGTCTCGTGGCGGGACCGGTTGCCGATCGGAGCGGCACGCGGATCGTGCTGATCTGGCTGGTCGCGCTGTCGAGCCTCACGCCGGCGATCGTGATCCTGCTATCGACGATGCCACCAGGCACGGCCGTCGACCTCTTCTGGCTGGTCTATCTGCCGCTGGGGCTCAATCCGATCTCGCTCAAGATCTTCACCAACTACGCGCTGGAGTTGGCGCCGCGGGCGGCCGAGCATCCGCGGTATGTGAGCATCGTGGGGGCGGCGTTGGCGGCCCCCTTCATCCTGTCACCCCTCGTGGGCATGGCGGTGGACGGGATCGGCTTCACGCCTGTGTTCGTCGCGGGGGCGGCCGTCATCATGGCTGGTGCGGCCGTGGCGACCGGCCTCCCCGAGCCGCGATCCGATTCCACAGGAAGCCACCGGGCGCGAGGACTTCCCCATAAAGCCGCCTGGCGCGAGCCGGCGGGCTGACCCGCGATTCAACGTTGCCCGAGCCTCCTCGCTCACTTATCCTACGTGCTCAAGCGGTTTGATTTTCTTCCCCCTTGCCCGGAGGCGTTGACCATGAACATGCGTCTTGTTGGTTGTGCGGCCCTGCTGGCCGTCTGTTTTTCCGCTGCGGTCGTCTCGGCTGCTGTCAAGGATCCCAAGGATGCCGCCTGCCCCGTGTCGGGCAAGAACTGCAACCCTGAGAAGCACGTCGCCTTCAGTGGCGGGCAGGTCTACTTCTGCTGTGGCAACTGTGAAAAAGCGTTTGAGTCGGACTCGGCGAAGTTTGCCGCCAAGGCCCACCAGCAGCTGGTGAGCACCGGGCAGCTGACGCAGAAGGGCTGTCCGTTCAGCGGTGGACCCGTGAAGGCCGGGACCGAAGTCGACATCGACGGTGTCGAGGTCGGGTTCTGCTGCAACAACTGCAAGGGCAAGGTGGAAAAGGCCACGCCGGAGCAGCGGGTGACCATGGTGTTTGGGAATGTCGAGAAAGGCTTCGCGCCCGCCGCGAAGTAGCCAACTACCCTGGACCGGGCGAGCGAACGGCAAAAGTCTTCTCGCCGGGCGAGGATACGCCCAAGGCTCGTCGAGCGTTCGCCGATTCGCTCGCCCTCCTTGATACCTTCGAAGCCCTGGAAAAGTGGGCTAGGGACATGTGAAGGAACTTGAAATACTCCGCGGGGCCTCCGGGCTTCGCGGAGTATTTTCATGCGCGTGTTCATTTCGGCGGGCGAGCCTTCGGGCGACCATCATGCAGCGCTGCTGGTGCGCGCGATCCGGTCGCAGCGGCCCGATGTGGAGTGCGTGGGGCTCGGTGGGCCCTGCATGGAGGCTGAAGGCTGCGCGCTCGTGGCCGACATGACGCAGCTGGCGGTCATGTGGTTTCTCCGGGTGTTGCTCAATATTCACCGGTTCGTTGACCTGGCGCGGCGGGCCGAGCGGAGTTTCCTCGACGCTCGCCCTGACGTCTGCGTGATGGTCGATTTTCCCGGCTTTCACTGGTGGCTTGCCTGGCGAGCCAAGCGGCACGGCATCCCGGTCCTCTTCTATTGCCCGCCGCAGATCTGGGCCTGGGCGAGTTGGCGAAAGAAGAAGATGCGGCGGCTCGTCGATCATGTGCTTTCGGTGCTTCCCTTCGAGCATGACTGGTTCACGGCGCAGGGCATCCCGAGCACGCTGGTCGGCCATCCGTTCTTCGACGAGTTCGTGGGCCGTGAATCCCCTGGTTCTTCCGGCCCCCGGGCTCGTGCCCGGGGCTTTCTGGAGGA
>JBIKNV010000263.1:0-4596 GCA_044358475.1 Pirellulales bacterium
GTGGGCCGGATCCACACCCAGCCGCCGGCGCGAGCCGGCGGGCTAGCGCGGTGGTTGATTCGACTACAGCCCCCGGGCTTGCGCCCGGGGCTTTGTGGTGGAGCGGACAGCGGGCCGGATCCGCACTCAGCCGCCGGCGGGCGAGCGCGGCTTCAGGACGACCGCGCCGAGGGGGGGAAGGGTGAGCGTGACGGAGTGGTCGCGGCTGTGGTGAGGGATGGCGGCGGCGTGGAGCGGGCTCAGGTTGCCGACGTTGCCTCCGCCGTAGTAGGCCGAGTCACTGTTGAAGACCTCGTCGTAGTCGCCGCCAGCGGGCATGCCGAGCCGGTAGCCATTGCGGGGAACCGGCGTGAAGTTGCAGCAGACCACGAGAAAGTCGCTCGGATCGTTCCCGCGACGGACAAAAGCGAGCACGCTGTCCTGCCAGTTGTGACAGTCGATCCACTCGAAGCCGCGACCGTCGAAGTCGAGTTGATGGAGCGACGGCTCACGGCGGATGAGCTGGTTCAAGTCGGCGACGGCCTTGGCAAGACCCCGGTGGCTCTCGTGCTGGCAGAGGTGCCACTGCAGGCTCTCGTCGAAGTTCCATTCCTGCCACTGGCCAAACTCACCCCCCATGAAGAGCAGTTTCTTGCCGGGGTGACACCACATGTAGGTGTAGAGCAGGCGAAGGTTTGCCGACTTCTGCCAGACATCGCCCGGCATCTGATCGAGGAGCGAGCCCTTGCCGTGCACCACCTCGTCGTGGGAGAGCGGCAGGACGAAATTCTCGTGAAAGGCATAGATCAGGCTGAAAGTCAGTTCGTCGTGGTGATACTTGCGATGGATCGGATCGTGCCGCATGTAGCGGAGCGTGTCGTTCATCCAGCCCATATTCCACTTCAGGCTGAAGCCGAGGCCGCCCGTGTAGGTGGGCCGCGACACGCCCGCCCAGGCGGTCGACTCCTCGGCGATCGTGAGCACGCCGGGGAAGTGGGTGTGCACCTGGATGTTGAACTGCTTGAGGAACTCGATGGCTTCGAGGTTTTCGCGACCACCAAAGCAGTTGGGCACCCACTCGCCGTCCTTCCGGCTGTAGTCGAGATAGAGCATGGAGGCTACCGCGTCGACCCGCAGGCCGTCGATGTGGTAACGGTCGAGCCAGAAGAGGGCGCTGGAGATGAGGAAGTTGGCCACCTCGTTGCGGCCGTAGTTGTAGATGAGTGTGCCCCAGTCGGGGTGTTCACCCTTCCGGGGATCCTCATGCTCGTAGAGCGCGGTGCCGTCGAACTGCCGTAGGCCGTGGCCGTCCTTCGGGAAGTGGGCCGGCACCCAGTCGATAATCACCCCGATACCGGCCCGGTGGAAGGCGTCGATCAGCGACATCAGGTCCTGAGGCGAGCCGAAGCGGCTGGTGGCCGCAAACATGCCGATCGTCTGGTAGCCCCAGCTCGCTGAGAGAGGATGCTCCGTGGGGGGCAGAAACTCGACGTGCGTGAAGCCCAATTCCACGCAGTAGGGCACGAGTTCCCGTTCGAGATCGGTGTAGGTGAGCCAGCGGTGCGGGTCGTCACCCGGGCGTCGCCAGCTGCCGAGATGCACTTCATAGATTGATTGCGGTGCCGAGAGCGCATTGGCCTCGGCCCGCCGTGCCATCCAGGCATTGTCCTGCCACTGGTAGCTGCCGAGGTCGACTACCTGCGACGCCGTCCGCGGTGGCAGTTCGGCGGCGAAGCCGTAGGGATCGGAGCGGTCGCTGTGGGTACCGTGGTGATGCACACGAAACTTGTAGAGCGTGCCGACGCCGATGCCCGGCACGAACAGCTCCCAGATGCCTGAAGGGATCCGCTTGTGCATCTGGTGCGTGCGGCCATCCCAGCCGTTGAAGTCGCCGACGACGCTCACCGCATCAGCGTTGGGAGCCCAGACGGCGAAGTTGACGCCGTCGACACCGTCGGCCGAGTGGAGCTGGGCGCCGAGCTTCTCGTAGCTCTTCCAGTGACGGCCTTCACCCAGCAGATGGAAGTCGTAGTCGGTCAGCATCGTAGGGAACGCATAGGGGTCGTAGAGCTCGCGGATGCCCTGGGTGCGGTCGTCGACGCGGAATAGGTAGGGAGGCGCCGCGGCCGCGTGCGGCAGCTGCACAACCGCCTCGTAGATCCCGGCGTGATGCGTCCGCCGCATCGGGCGGCTGACGCGGTGGCCGTCGGCCGTGACCTGCACCACCCAGGCCCGGCAGGCGTCCGGCAGAAAGGCACGCACCCGCCGCGACGGTGGCATGCCGGTGCCTGAGACGCCGAGCGGATGCGGTCCGAGAAGCCGGCCGGGCGCACCGTTTCTTCCGGCCAGCAACGCCGACCACTCACCGAGATTTGCCAAACAGTCACCCATGCACGCTGCTCCCTGCCACCGGCCCCGACGCCGTGGTGCTGGTATCGGCGGAAGCCGCGGGTGGGGTGGAGCGAGACGCGACACATCGCTCCACATGGTATCGTCCGGCTCAGCCCGACGCCTGTCGGCAGGCTCATTCGGGATATGGCGGTTGTGATGCCCCGTCGAGGAGGCACTTGGGAGGTGGCAGAGTGGTAGCGGAATTCGAACGATTTTCCCCCGTGGAGCGGGTGATCGACCTGCCGGGCGGCCCGCTTCACATCTGGCACCCTCCCGATATCGAGGCGCTCATCGACGTGGCGGCGTTTGAGGCCGATGAACGGATTCCCTACTGGGCCAATGTCTGGGAATCAGCCCGTGTGCTGGCGGAAGACCTCGCAGACTTCTCGGGTGGGGGGCTGTCGTTGATCGAACTCGGCTGCGGTCTCGGCCTGCCGGCCCTCGTGGCCGCCCGCCAGGGGTTCGCGGTGACTGCCACTGATTATGAGGAGGAGGCCCTCGAGGGAGTGCGGTTCAATGCCGACGTCAACGGCCTGGGGGGGCGTGTCGCCACCCGGATCCTCGATTGGCGTTCGCCCGAGCCGATGGGAGTATTCGAACGGGTCGTGGCCGCCGATGTTTTGTATGAACAGCACCATGCCGCCACGTTGGCGGCCGTGATCGACCTGCTGCTCGCGCCGCAGGGACTGGCCCTCATTGCCGATCCAGGCCGGCTCAAGGCAGACGCCTTCCCGCCGGCCTGCCGCAGCCGCGGCCTCGTCGTGGAAACGCAGCCGGCCCGCCGGCCGCGTGGAGCGACCGGCGGGCCGGAAGTGATTGTCTATCGCGTGATGCGATCGGCTACGCCACCAGCCGCATCTCGGGGACTTCACCCGTGATGCCCACCACGAATTCCTCGAAGATCTTCACGTCGAGGGCCGAGGCGCTCTCGGCCTCAGGATGGAACTGCGTGCCGATCACCACCCAATTTTCGACCGCGCTCTCGATCGCCTCGATCACGCCATCGGGAGCACGGGCCGTCACCTTGAAGCTCGGCGCGACGTCGTCGATCGCCATGTGGTGCATGCTGTTGACGCGGATTTCGCCGTCACCATAGACCCGCTCCATGGCCGAGCCGCGCTCCACGAGGAGGGCGTGGCGGTGGGACTGATCGATCGGATCCTTGTGGGGGATCGCCTTCGGCAGGTCCTCGGGAATGTGCAGGAACAGCGTGCCCCCCTCGGTGATGTTGAGCAACTGCATGCCGGCGCCGACGGCCAGCACCGGCATGTGGCGGGCGCAGATGTGTTTCGCGAGCAGCCGGTCGAAATCCTCACGGCGTGGATCCATCGGCCGCACCGAGGGATGCGGCATGTAGCCGTCGCGGCGTGGATCGAGGTCGGAGCCACCCACGAGCACCATGCCATCGAGCATGTCGAGCACCCGCACGATATCGTCTTCATCGGCCAGAGGCGGCACGATCACCGGCACGCCGCCGGAGGCGATGATGCCGTCGTAGTAGCCGGCGGCGACGAACGAGAGCGCTGCATGCTCCTTGCGGGAGGGACGGAAGTCGGTGTTGATGCCGATGAGGGGTTTGGCGGCCATGAGGTTCCTCTACACGCTGTCCGAGCCGGCATCCCTGCCGACCCGCCCGACGACGAGGTGGTCGCAATGACCCCCGGTCACCCGCATGGCCTCCGATCGCCTCGCCCTCGATCCTCGAGGGACTGTTTCGGCGGTCGGTGCCATCCTGGCACCGGGCCGGCACCCCGCATGGGGCACCGGGCCAGTTCCGTCGTTCGAGCCTGTGTCACCCATGCGTGGCGGTCAGTCTCCGCATCACGCACTGGCAACGGGCGTGAAAATAGCGCGATCAAGACCGACTGCAACGATTTTTCCGATTTTGTGGTGGCGGCGGCGGCCCACCACAACATCCAGTGCTAGCAGGCTGGGTGCTAGCAGTCGCGTGGGCTCGGGGCTGACCTGTTCATCAACATGCCGCCCCAGGACTCGGTGATTCTCAAACGGCGGAAAAGGCCACGGAGGGCTTTTTCTGCGGACAGTCAGCCCGTTATCCAGATGGCGTCTTTGAAGCTGCGGAGCCAGGTGAGTTGTCGCTTGGCGAGTTGGCGTGTGCGGGCCTTGGTGCGTTCGATGGCGGCGTCGCGTGTGAGGCGGCCCTCGATGAGATCAATCGCTTCGGTGTAGCCGGCGGCCTGACGGGCGGTGGAGCCGATGCCGCCG
>JBIKNV010000264.1:0-4593 GCA_044358475.1 Pirellulales bacterium
TGGCTCGACTCGGTCGATCCCGATCTCATCCGCGTGAACCATGCCGCAGGGGCGACGGGAGCGACGAGCAACCCCGTGATCATCTCCGATCTCATCAAGACCGGCCGGTTCGATCACCGCATCGCCGATCTCGTCGCCGCCGGCCACGATGACGACGCGATCGCCTGGGCGCTCACCGATGAACTGGTCCGTCACGCGCAGGGCGTCTTTCACGATGTGTGGGCATCCTCCCGGGGCAACGACGGCTGGGTGAGCTTTGAGCTCGATCCGTTGCTTGAAGACGCCACTAACGGCCTCACCGACGACGACCGTGTCGCCCGCTACGTCGAACTCGGCACGCACTGGTCGGCCAACCAGCCCAACCGCATGATCAAGGTACCGGCCACGCCGAGCGGCATCCGGGCGCTCGAGCCCCTCGCGGCGGCGGGCGTGCCGCTCAACGTCACGCTCATCTTCACGCTGCGGCAGTACGAGGCGGCCCGCGACGCCGTGTGGCGCGGAGCCCGTAAGCGGCTCTCGCTCGATTCGTTCAAGAGCGTCTACAGCGTGTTCGTCTCGCGAATCGACGTCTACACCGAGAAGCATGTGCCGCAGCTCTCGCCGGCCGCGCAAGGGATGCTGGCGATCGTCAACGCGAAGCGGGCCTGGGCGGCCAACCGTGATTTCTGGGCTGCCAATCCAACGCCGCTCGAGCAGGAGATCGTCTTCGCCAGCACCGGCGTCAAGCAGGCCGGGGTCGACCCGTGCCGCTACGTAGCGGCCCTCGCCGGCGACGACATCCAGACCAATCCCCCTGCCACGAACGAGGCGGCCGACGATCCGGCGCGGACGTTCACCCGACAAGTCGACGTGATGCCGCCGGCGACCGTGCTCGCCGAGCTCGACGCCACAGTCGACATGAAGAAGCTGGAAGATGTGCTCCTGACCGAGGGCATCGACAAGTTCGTCGCCCCGCAGCGGGCCTTGCTCGCGGTCATCGCCGCCAAGCGGGCCGGCTGAACCGCCCCAACCGCTACAACCTGCCACCATTCCAGATCAGGCCACCGCCGTTTCGATACAAGAGGCATGAAACGGCATCATCTGCTGCTCGTGGGCCTGCTCCTGTTTTTCGCCGGCGTCCAGTTCCGGCTCGTGGAGTCGTTTACGCTCAGTGAGAAGTCGAGCCGGTTTGTCGCCGCGCAGGTGAGCCGCTCGGGCACGCCGCAGGCGGCGATATGGCAGAACACCCCGGGCCGCAAGGTGGTTCAGCCGCCCCGGTGGCTCGGCCTGGCCCTGATGTCGGTCGGCTCGGTGCTCGCCCTGAAGAGCCTCTCGATGCGGAAGCCGGCCGGCTTCGACCAGTAGCACAGGCTTCAGTCTGGCCTCCGCGCAGTCCGCATGGCCGCGGCGACGGTCTCTGGATGTCCGCTGTTCACGCCTCTGGAAGACGCCGTTCGACGCGGTTCCTTTGTGGACGGACGAGCACGGTCCTTCCGCGCCCGCGATAGGCCTGATGCCCTTTCCGGTCATGCCAGAGTGGATTTGCGTCATGGACCGGATCACCCCGGAGACCTACCGTACATGCTGGGTTTTCGGATCAGGTTTTCGACCCTCCGCGCCTATGCCAACGCACGAAGATACCACCACGACTCTTTTCCGCGCCTGCGCCCGGGAAGTTGCGATTGCCATCGAAGCATCCGCTTCGTTCAGTCGTGGCGTGTTCCAAGGCGTCTCTCGTTGGATGCATGAGCACGAATGCTGGATGATCACGATTGACGATCGCAAGCCAGGCTTCCCGATCCCCGGATGGTTCCAGATATGGGAAGGGCATGGATTGATCAGCGGCCTCGAGGAGTCCTCCTTGCCTCATATCTGGCGGACGGGACAGCGTCCGGTCGTGCACGTTCGCAGCCGTGTGCCCGCACCGTCCCTTCCTGGGGTCTATCCGGACGACGAGGCGGCGGTGCGGCTCGGCATCACGCATCTGGCTGAACGTGGTGTGCGCCATCTGGTGTTCAGCCCAGGAACCGCACCTGCCATGAGGGGGCTGTGCGATTCCGTGCTACGCCATGCGACTGCGCTCGGCTGCTCCCTCGAGATCCACGAACCACGTCAGGCGTCCAGCCGTGGCCAAAGACGCGGTGACGACGATGACGGGGATGCGGTGGCGAAGTGGCTTGCGAGCCTGCCAAAACCGGTGGGCGTCATTGCCTCGAGCGATGTCCGGGCCTTGCGGATCATCGAAGCATGCCGGCGAGGCGGGCTCGCGGTTCCCGACGACGTCGCCGTGGTAGGGATCGGTGACGACGAGGTGCTCTGCGGACTGGCGACGCCCGGGCTCACGAGCATCACGCACGACCGGCCCAGGATCGGCCAAGAAGCGGCGCGCATCCTCCACGAGGCGATGCGCTTCGGCCGTCCGCCGTCTGCCGTCACCTATGTACCTCCCGCAGGCATCGCCGTCCGGCGCAGCAGCGACGTGCTGGCCATCGAGGATGCCGACATTCGCAAAGCATTACGAGTGATCCAGATGCGGGCGTGCACCGATTTGTCGGCAGCCGAGGTGGCAACGGAGGTGCGGGTGCCACGCAGAGTGCTCGACCGCAAGTTCCAAAGAATCCTCGGCCGAACGATCCACGACGAGTTGCAGCGGATGAAGGTGGCCGAGGCCAAGCGACTGCTCGCGGAAACCGACGACAAACTCCTGGTCATTTCGATGCGGTCAGGATTCACGCACGCCCCCCAGTTGTGCAATGTGTTCAAGGCGGTCGTGGGCATGTCTCCGATGCAATACCGAAAGTCGGCCCGCTCGTGCCGGGAGAAACCCGTGCCGAAGACCGGTTAAGTGGCCACGCACCAGACTCGCTCCGCTCCAGATATCACCCGCGCCGGACTGCCATTCACAGCGACGTCCTTGCCGGGACTGACTTTCGAGGACGGCGCGGAGCCATTCGACGGGCGACCCTACTTGGCTGTGGGGCGATCCACCTTGATATCAAAACGGGTCGTCGCAGGATCGACCACGATCTCGATCCCAGACGTGTCCCGCGACGCATATTTGTCGTCGATGAGTTTTTGGGTGCGCGGTGCGTACGGCGCTCCGCCCGGAAGCTCTTCTTCGGTGAACAAAATGCTGACCTTGTAGGAACCCGGTGGAATCCCGCGCCCGTCTTTTTCAACTCCGATCGCATAGCTCCCATCGGGCTTCACCGTCCCACGGGCCATGAGCGTCTCGTTGTCAAAGCAGACCACGCCTCGAGTTAAAGGGCTCCCATCGTCTGAAAACGTGACCGTGCCCCTCACGTTCACCCGGTTGGCATCACCGCACCCCAACGCGAAGAGTGTCAGAGCAGCCATGACGGAGGTCAAGCAAAAACGCATTCCTGAAGTCCTTTCTTCATCGACGCACCGTCGCGCTCTACGGGATTTGCACCGGACTGCCGTCATTCACGTCCGCCAATTTCTGGAGAATGTCTCGGGGCGTCGACGTCGCCAAGGCTCGCACCGAGCCATCACCAAACAGGAAGTTGCAAATGTTCGGATGCGCACTCCCGAACCAGACGGCGGGTTCGGAAATATTCGTGTCGTCCGACGTGGCGGCGATGGTCTGGCCGCTCTTGTCAAAGGTTCGAGCGATGTGCTGCACCAGTGCCCCTGGAAATGACCCCACGTATCCGCAATCTCCGTAGGCACCATCACATCTCCCAACTGGGTGCGATTTGGAGAAGTGCTTTTCGCCAAACAGCATCTGGCTGCTCGATCCGTCTGACCACCATGCCAGGGAATCTCGGGGCGTCCACTTCGTCAACGTCGACTCATTCGTTACCCAATCAGAGACAGCCACCCGAAACGGATGGCTGCCGAGATACCTCGGGTCAGGGAACCGCCACCATTCCCCCGTCGCATCGCCAACCGCGACCATGGCGTAGTCGGTCTGGGGACCCGGAAAATTGCCCACCGTTGCGGTGGAGTCGAACACCGCGGGCGATGTTCTCCTCGACGGGCACATGTACGCTGTCACACTCCCAAAGGCTTTCTTCGTATCGGCAGACAGCCCCGCCCACCAGGTATGCGGTCCCGCATCGACGAGCGCCTTCCTGTTGTTCGTAACACCCCACTGGTCGACGCCTGTGCCGATGGCATCGTACAGAGCCTGCTGTTCCATATATGGATACAACAGCGGGTAGATCGTCATCGACCGAGGGGCAATCGCCCCTGGCGGAATTTTGTTCTGCTGGCTCATGAACGAATGTACGGCAAGCCCGATCTGCTTGAAGTTGTTCGTGCATGAACTTCTCCGAGCCGCCTCGCGAGCCGACTGCACGGCGGGGAGCAATAACCCGATGAGAACTCCGATAATCGCAATCACCACGAGCAGTTCGACGAGAGTGAAACCATGAAGGCCCGATCGGGTGGAACGACGGGAGCCACTCACTGCGAGATTGAGACGCGACATGGCAATACCTCTTTTTAAAATCAATCGAGGATGACGAGCAGCAACGACAAGTGAGTCTGCACAAGCGTTCTCGCTCACGGAATCCTCGTACGTCGGCAATCGGATCGTTTCGAGAGAACTTTCCTCACCCATCCTGAATCAATCCTAGCGTCTCCGCT
>JBIKNV010000265.1:0-4591 GCA_044358475.1 Pirellulales bacterium
CCTGGCAGCAGGCTGTCGCACCGCCGCGGATCTCGGCTTCGACGCCGTCGAGATTTTTCCCGGATCGGCAGCCGACGTGCCGGTGGACGAGGTGCGGCGGATTCTTGCCCTCCATGGACTCACGGTCGCTGCCGTGGGGACCGGGGCCGGCTGGGTGAAGCACCGTCTGCACCTCTGTCATCCCGACGCGTCCGTGCGGGAGCGGGCCTGCGAGTTCATCGCTGCGATCATCGACGTGGCTGGTGATCTTCACGCTCCGGCGATCATCGGCTCCATGCAGGGCCGCACCGGAGACGGCATGTCACACGACGCGGCCTTGGCAATGCTCGCTGATGCGCTCGGCACGCTCGGTGAGAAGGCCAGCCGACACGGCCAGCCGCTGCTCTACGAGCCGCTCAACCGCTACGAAACCGATCTCTTCACTACGCAGGCGAAGGCGGCGGCGTTTCTCGGCCTTCACGGTCTCCACGATGTAAAGCTGCTGTGTGACCTCTTCCACATGAATATCGAGGAGGCCGATGTGGCGGCGGCGATCGCTGCCGTCGGCGACCGTGTGGGGCATGTCCACTGGGCCGATTCCAATCGCCGCGCGATTGGCATGGGCCACACCGACCCGCGGTCGATCGTTGCTGCCCTCCGCTCGATCGGCTACACCGGCTTTCTGTCCGCCGAAATCTTTCCGCTGCCGACCCCGCTCGACGCGGCGAGGCAATCGATCAAAAGCATTCGCACGTTCGCACCCTAGAGGGTTGTCTCATGCTCAGTGGCCCGCTGCTTCATCCCGACATGCTTCGTGTGCTCGCCCAATCCGGGCATCACTCGACCGTCCTGATTGCCGACGGCAACTATCCTGCCCTCAATAAGCGGGGGCCGCGGGCGGAACTGGTATCGCTCCAGCTCATGCCGGGCGTGCCGACCGTGGCCCAGGTGTTCGAGGCGATCCTCGGAGCCGTGCGGATCGACGCGGTGAACACGATGGGTGTCGACCGCAGCGACTCCTATGCCGCCGCGACGCCCGGCGATCCGCCGGTGTGGGAGGAATACCGCCGCCTGCTGACGGCGGCCGGCTCCCCCTGTCAGCTCGAGCCGATCGTGAAGTGGGAGTTTTACAAGGCAGTGGCCTCGGAGGATCACGTGCTCACGATCCAGACTGCCGACAAGGCGCCGTGGGCGAATCTGTTGCTTTCTGTCGGCTGCCGCACGTTTACCGCAACACAGTAGAACAGGCTTCAGACTGTCAATGACCCGCATGCTCACACGTCCGCTGGGAAACACCGGCCTCGCCGTGCCGATCCTCTCGTTTGGTGCCTCGTCGCTCGGGCAGGAGTTTCGCGCGATCACGCTCGATGAGGCCTTGGGGAGCGTGCAGGCCGCCCTCGACTGCGGCATGAACCTCATCGACACGAGCCCCTTCTACGGCCGTGGCATGAGCGAGGTGCTGCTCGGAATCGCCCTCAAGAACATTCCCCGAGATCGCTACCTCCTCTGCACGAAGCTCGGCCGCTATTCCCTCGAGCATTTCGATTTTTCGGCGCGGCGGGTGGCCGAAAGCGTCGACGTTTCGCTGCACCGGCTTGGCACCGATCACCTCGACATCATCCTCTGCCACGACATCGAGTTTGTGCCGATGCAGCAGATCGTCGATGAGACGCTGCCGGCCCTCCGGAAGATCCAGCAGGCCGGGAAGGTGCGGTGTGTCGGGTTCAGCGGCTACCCGCAGAAGATCTTTCGGTTCACCTGCGGGCAGGCCGACGTCGACTGCGTGCTCAACTACAACCAATACACGCTCCAAAACACCCGCTTTGCCGACGAGACGATCCCGCTGCTCAAGGCGAAGGGAATCGGCGTCATGAATGCCGGTCCGTTCAGCGCCCGCCTGCTTACCGATGCGGTGCTTCCGGCCTGGCTCAAGGAGCCGGAGGAGGTCAAGGCGGCGGCCCGGCAGGCGGCGGAACTGTGCCGTTCGCGGGGCAGTTCGATCGCGAAGCTCGCGCTGCAATTTGCCATCGCCAATCCCGACATCGCCACGACCGTCGCCGGGAGTGCAAATCCGCGGAACGTGCGGGCCTGGGCGGAATGGGCCGCCGAGCCACTCGACGAAGAACTGCTCCGTGACGTGCAGGCGGTCTTCGCGCCGGTGAAAAACATCGGGCATGTCGAGGGGTTGGCTGAGAATAATGCCTGATGAAGATCGACTCCCATCAACACTTCTGGGCGTACTCCGCGGATGAGTATCCGTGGATCGGCGCGGGCATGGAGCGGCTGGCCCGCGACTATCTGCCGGCCGATCTCGAGGCTGCCGCTGGGCCGGAGGGTATCGCCGGCAGCGTGGCCGTGCAGGCGCGGCAGTCGCTCGAGGAGAGCCGGTGGTTGCTCGGGCTCGCGGAGCGACACCCCTTCATTCGCTGCGTCGTCGGCTGGGTCGATCTGCGGGGCGACCGGGTGGCTGACGACCTGGCGGTGTTGGCCGGGCATGAGAAGTTCGTGGGCGTCCGGCATGTGGTGCAGGACGAGCCCGACCCGCGGTTTCTCGTGAACGCGGTGTTTGTCCGCGGTCTCAGGCATTTGCACCAGTTTGGCCTCACCTACGACCTGCTGCTCTACCCGCAGCAGCTGCCGGCGGCCGTCGAACTCGTTGGCCTTCTGCCGGAGCAGCCGTTTGTGCTCGACCATTTGGCGAAGCCGCGGATCAAGCGGCCGCTCCAGACGAGTGCATTCGACGAGTGGCGGCGGGATATCGAAGCGCTCGCCCGCCACGACAATGTCTGCTGCAAACTGTCGGGGCTGGTCACCGAGGCGGCCTGGCGGCAGTGGCAGCCGGCGGACTTTCGACCGTTCCTCGACGTCGCCCTTACCGTGTTCGGCCCGGAGCGGCTGATGTTTGGCAGCGATTGGCCGGTCTGCCTCCTGTCGGGGGACTATGCCGAGGTCGCCGGGATCGTCGAGGATTTCATCGCCACGCTCACGCCGGACGAGCGGAATCAGATCTGGGGCGGCACCGCCACACGTTTTTACGGACTGAAGTGACACCCATCCCATGCAAGCCCTTCTCCTCGAAAAACCGAAGCATTTCTCGTTCGTCGACCTGCCAGAACCACCGCCGCCCGGCCCAGGCGAGGCGGTCGTGCAGGTGCATGCCGTCGGCATCTGCGGCACGGATTACGGTGGCTATCTCGGCAAGATGCCGTTCTTCAGCTACCCGCGAATTCCCGGTCACGAGCTGGGCGTCGAAGTGGTGGCCGTGGGAGAGGGCGTCGCTGACGTGACGCCGGGTGACCGCTGCTGCGTCGAGCCCTACATCAACTGTCGGGCGTGCTACTCCTGTCAGCGGGGTCTTACCAACTGCTGCGAGCACCACCAGACGCTCGGCGTCCACTGCGATGGCGGCCTGCGGTCGCTCTTCACGGTTCCGGCCCGAAAGCTCCACCCCTCCCCCACTCTCTCGCACGCGCAAAACGCCCTCGTCGAGACGCTGGCGATCGGCTGCCACGCGGTCGATCGGGGAAACCCCAAGCCGGGTGAAACCGTGCTCATCATCGGGGCGGGCCCGATCGGCCTCTCAGCCCTTGAGTTTGCGAAGCTCTCCGGAGCCCGCGTGATCGTGATGGACATGGTCGCCAGCCGGCTCGACTTCGTTCGCGAGACGATGGGTGTCGCCGACACGCTCGTGGCGACGGGCAGCGATGCCGACGAGCAGACGATCGCCCAGCTCACCGACGGGCGGATGTGCGACGTCGTGATCGACGCCACCGGCAGCAGCATCAGCATGGCGCGGGCCCTGATGTTCTGCAGTTTCGGAGGTCGACTCGTCTATGTCGGCATCACGCAGGCCGATCTCGTCTTCCCGCATGCGCCGGTGATGCACCGTCGCGAACTCACGCTGCTTGCCAGCCGCAACGCCCTCTCGCGAGACTTTCCCCGCATCATCGGGCTCATCGAGAATGGTGCGATCGACACGCGGCCGTGGATCACGCACCACGTGCCGTTTGCGAACATGATCCGCGTGTTCCCCACGCTGCTCGAGCCGACGAGCGGCGTCCTCAAGGCCGTCGTCGACATGCCGTGAGTTGTGGCGCGGGCGTCAGCCCGCGATCTCCGTCCACCGGTCAAACGTGGCCGCCTGCCCGAGATGCCCGCCCGCCTTGTCTGTGAGGTTCCACACGATCGCCTGCTCGATGCGAAACCGCCGACCGGTCTTTGAGATGCGGATGCCGGAATAGTCATCAACGAACCCGTGCTCCCGCGTGCGGGCGAGGAGCCGGGCTCGTTCGTCGCGGTGGACCGGCTCGGCGGTGAGCCGCGAGGGCGTACGCGTCAATTCGTCCCAGGTCATCTCCCAGAGGGCCAGTGCCGTGGCGTTGCCGTAGTTGAGCACCGGGTCGGCCTCGGTGCCGTGCGAGACGACGACGAACGGCGCCTGAAACAGCCGCTCGGCCTGCTCGGCGGTCGAGCCATCCCGCGCGATCAGCTCACGGCCGAGGAGCCGCGCAAATGAATCAAGCAGCAGCTGCACGTAGTCAGCCGAAAAGGCCGAAAAGGGGACGCAGCTCATTTCGACGCGTTCTTTTGCAGGCGGGCATCAAAAAACTCG
>JBIKNV010000266.1:0-4585 GCA_044358475.1 Pirellulales bacterium
GCCGGTGATCCGGTCGATCAGCCGACCGGAAAGGAACTCCTCGATCTCGCCGCTGACCTGGAGGCGACCGGCGAGTTTGTCGAGGCCGCTGAGGCGTTGCGGGCATTTTTGCAGGCCGAGGGGCAGTCGGCCCAGGTCATGTTCATGCTGGCCGAGTTGCTGTATCGCTCGGGTGACCTGACGGCGGCACGGGAACGCTACTACGCCACCCTCGAACTCGATGCCGATCACCTGGAGGCCCGCACCAGCCTCGGCTGTGTGCTCGCGGAATTGGGTGACCACGAACTGGCACTGGCGGCATTGGAAGGCGCGTTACGGCAGGAGCCCGACTACGCCGATGCCCACTGGCACCTGGCCGGCGTGCTTCACGAGTGTGGCCGTCGGGCGGAATGCCGCCGCCACCTCCGAATGTTTCTCGCGCTCGCCCCGGAAAGCCCCTGGGCCACGCTTGCCCGCGAGCGTTTGCGCTAAAGCGGTTTCAAGGCCGGCCTGCGCCGACGCCAAAAATCCGGCCTTGAGCGGGTGTAGGAAACTCCTCGGCACCTCCACGATCGGGCCGCATCCAGCGCGAACATCCCCGGCTGCTGCTTATCATGATCTGCCCGCTTCGCCGACGCTTGCCGAAGTGGCCTGGGAAAGAGGTACCCGGCTCACGAGCCCCTCATCAGCAAGGGAACGGTTGAGGAGGTGCTTGAGGGCGCCCCGTTGACCAGACTATATTTTTCTGGGGATGATGTACCGCCTAAGGTGGGAGTTCACTCGATGACGCGACCGAACGTGTGTCTGACCGGCTGGAGGAGGGGGCGTCGCATCGCTGCGGTCCACCATGGTTTCACGCTGGTGGAGTTGCTCGTCGTTATCGCCATCATCGCGGTCCTGATCGGCCTGCTGCTGCCGGCAGTGCAGAGCGTTCGCGAGGCGGCACGGCGGTCTTCGTGCTCGAACAATCTCAAGCAGATCGGCGTCGCAGTCCAGTTGTATACGGATGCGAGAAAACACCTCCCTCCGGGTGGATCCGTCGAGTTCGACACATATCCGCAACCCGTGATAAATCTCGCCGGTTCGACGACGATGCTCATCCTGCCGTACCTCGAACTGTCGTCGCTGTACGACCAGTACGACTTCTCGCTGGTCACGAACAACGGCGGCGGAAAACCGGGTACGCGGATTGATGAGTCGACGCTGCCGGGCAGTTCGTCGCGCGTGTTGACGGCGAAGATTCCCGGCTACGTCTGCCCGACCGACGGCAACGTCAACGTGAACACGAGCGCGGGGAAGTGCAACTACTTCTCGTCGGCCGGCGCGCAAGCGCTCTCGACTGCGGGCAACAACCTCACCCCGTGCCAGTGCACGAACGCCTACACGGCCTATTTTACACCCAACACCGGGTCGGTGAACCGCAGCGGACCCTTCGCCCGTGACTGGGATGCGACACGCAAGCGAGCGAGGGTGTGCCGTCTCGAGGAGATCACCGACGGCCTCTCGAAGACGATCTTCTTCGGCGAGAATCGGCCGACCTGCTCGAGCCATGCGAACAACGGCTGGGGCAACACCAACAACGGATGCGGCCTGATGAGCACGCAGATTCCGTTGAACTTCGACTCCTGCAAGCTAGACGTCGCCTCCGCCGCCGGCGACGGTTGTGCGGCCCGGTGTAATTGGAACACCGAACTCGGTTTCAAGTCGATGCACCCGGGCGGGGTGATGTTTCTGTTCGGCGACGGCGCCGTGATCTTCCTGCAGCAGTCGATGGACCACTGGACGCTGCAGTATCTGGGCGGGAAGGCCGATGGACAGTCGGTCTCGTTTTGACCGGTGCGCAGTGGAGAACGTATTCACAATGCGGAGGTGCGTCGATGGTGCGTCTGGGCGTGCAAGGACGGGGCGTCGGCGGCGGGCTCGTTCCCACGGTGCTGCTCGTGGCCGCGTGTGTCGGCTGTGGCAGCGGCCTCGTCCCAGCCGAGGGCCTCGTGCTGCTCGATGGGCAGCCCCTCGCAGGGGCCACCGTTACGTTCATGCCCCAGGCGGAAGGTCGGCCGGCGTCTGCGGTGACCGGTGCCGACGGGCGGTTCAAGGCCGCGCTTCCCGATGGCCAAGGCGGCCTGGCCCCGGGTGAATACCGGGTGGTCGTGCTGCTCGTAAAGCAGGCGGTGTTGGCGGCCGGGGGCGAGACGGCCGAGACGGCCAGTGGGGGCGGCGGGCCCCCCGTGGAGTACATCGTGCCGCAGCGGTTTGGAAACCCCGAAACCTCGGGGCTCACCGCATCGCTGCCACGTGGCGCGACCGACCTGCGGTTCGAGCTGGTCTCGACTCCCGACCCAGCCGACCCACGCCGGCCATAGGCAGTGCCTGCGGCCGTCGCGGTCACCCGTCGGCAGATGATCGATCACACGGTCGGTGCGGCGGGCACCTCGAAGCCCTTGCGGTACGGCTTCGTGATGAGGCGGTCGGCTGCGGGCGAGTTGCGGAACGCGATCGCTGCGGCGTCCCACTCGAGCACGCCATCGGGCTCGACCAGCCGTCCGGTCACGGCGTCGCGGGTCGGGATGGCCAGGCGGGTCGCGATGTTGCCCAGGTGCACCGTCTCGGTGAGCGGGCCGGCGTAGTGGAAGCCGTCGCTCGTTTTTGCACCGGCGAGACAGGCATCCACCCAGACGTGACGGTGGTTGAGCGGCTCCACATGTGGCATCGCGTACGCAGCGTACTTCTCGACGGGATAGAGCTGCGGCATGCCGACGTGCGGCAGCACCATGCATCCCTCCTCGCCCACGAAGATGCTGCCCGCCCGCGGCAGCGGCTTGTCGCCGGGCATCCGCGCGAGCGTGTGCTCCGGTCGCAGTCCCCCGTCCATCCAGATCACCTCGAGATCCTTGCCAGCGGTGAACTCCGTGCCGGGGAAAACGTAGGTGACGACCTCCTGCGTGGGCCAGATCTGGTCGTTCATCCCGCTGTTGCGGGCCCGCACGCTCTGCGGTGCCGTGATGCCCAGCGCCGTGAAGACCGGATCGAGGATGTGGCAGCCGAAGTCGCCCAAGCCCCCGCAGCCGAAGTCCTGCCAGTCGCGCCACATGAAGGGGTGATAAGCCGGCGCGTAGTCGCGCATCGGCGCCGCGCCGATCCAGAGATTCCAGTCCACGTTCGGCGGCACCGGCGCCGCCGCGGGGGCCGCGAGGAGTTTCGTCCGCTCGTTGCCCGTAACGCCGACCCACGAGTGGACCTGCCGCACCCTGCCGATCGCGCCGTCGCGGATCAGTCGCGTCGCCAGACGGTATTCGGCGTTCGAATGGATTTGGTTGCCCATCTGCGTGGTCACGCCGGTAGCCTCGGCCCACCGCTGCATCTGGCGAGATTCCCAGAGCGTGTGCGAGAGCGGCTTCTGGCAGTAGACGTGCTTGCGGGCCTGCATCGCCGCGACCGCCACCGGCGCGTGCATGTGGTCGGGCGTGTCGATGAGCACGGCGTCGTACCCGTCTCCGAGTGTCGTAAACATCTCGCGGTAGTCGACGAAATGCCGCACGCCGGGATACTTGGCATCGGCCTTCGCGAAGCGGTTCGCGTCGATGTCGCAGAACCCGACGAACGCCACCTTGGGGTGATCCCCCACGGAGGTGATGTCGGAATGGCCCATGCCGTCCACGCCGACACAGGCGATCTGGAGTCGGCCGTTAAGGTCACGACCCCGGACCACGGCCGGTGCCGCGGCGACCGCGGCGGCGAGCCCGCAGGACCTGAGGAACGAACGCCGGGTCGTGGTCATGGTGGCGTACTCCGGGATCATGAACGGATTCGCGGGCCGAGGTCCCGGCGTCGTCGGTGGATAAACGGTGGCTGCAGGCGGCCGCACGATTGTCGCGGCTCACCGGCGGACGTGCCACCCTGTCCGGTGGTTGCCCGAGGGCCGCGGAGGGTGCGCAAGCCACGACCGTCCCTCGCCCGCGTATCTCGGTTTTTTCAGATCGTCGCTACAGCTATCCGGGATGCGGTTTAATACGCGCCCCAGGGGCCGCGGACGGGATGCACGCCAAACTGCACCGTGTCGCTCGGCTGATTGGGCGTCGGCATGAATCCACCGGCGCCAGGCACGGCGCCAGGCCCGGGGTAGGGCCGTCGAAACTGGTGGTAGAGCGGCATGACCCGTGAGCTCGGCACGCCCCATGAGTATTCCGTCATGAACTCGGCGGTGGGGGGCACCACCAGCGCCATCGGCCGCCCAATGGACGGATCGTACCAGGCGCTGTGCCAACTCTTTCCCTGGCTCCGGAGGAAATACCGCTTCTCGATCGTGTCGTGCTTGAGGTAATGGTGACCATGCCCGTCACAGCGGCCCGCACCGCACCGCGGCGGACAGCAGTCACCATGGCAACGCGGCGCTGCGCAGGCACCACAGGCCCGGCCGTGGCTGTGATGGTGCCCGTCGGCAGCGGGCTGGCATCCCGGCTGAGTGCAGCCCGCGGCACCGCGCTGACCAAACCCTCCCGCCTGGGAGAGGTTCGCCATACCGAACGCGCCGGTGATCGCCACGGCGGCAACGAACCATGGACGTGGATATCGACTGTTCATGAAAGCTCCTCGGTCAACGCGGGGT
>JBIKNV010000267.1:0-4574 GCA_044358475.1 Pirellulales bacterium
CGACGCAGGGATTGCACGAGCGGATGGTTGATCGGCAGGTGATCCACGGTATCACTCTCTGGGCTGCGGGGGCTGGGGCACGAAGGGCTGCACGTTCATCAGCGGGAGAAATTGCTTGGTATCAGCATCGAGAATCACCTTGCTCCCGAGCTTCGGCAGCACCTCGCCGATCGTTTCGAGGTAGAGCCGCTGCCGCGTCACCTCCGGGGCCTTCTCGTACTGCTCGAGCAATGCGCTGAATCGGGCGACGTCACCCTTGGCTTCGTTGACCCGTTTGAGCGAGTAGCCCTCAGCCTCGCTCAGTTGTTGCTGCGCCTCGCCGCTGGCCCGCGGCACGACCTTGTTGTATTCGCCATTGGCCTGGTTGATCATCTGCTCCCGCTCCTGCTGGGCGCGGTTGACCTCCTCGAAGGCCTGCTGCACGGCCCGCGGGGGATGGACGTCCTTGAGCTGTACCTGCTGCACCCGCAGCCCCATGTGGAGGTCTTGCACGAGTGCGGAGAGCTTCGCGATGGCCTCGGTCTCGATGCCCTGTCGGCCGATCGTGAGAACCTCGTCGATCGTGCGGTCGCCGATCACCTCCCGCATCACGCTCTCCGAAAAAGCGCGAAGGGTAGGGCCCGGCTCACGGTGGTTGAAGAGGTACCGCTCGGGATCGCTGATCTCATACTGCACCACCCACTCCACGTGGGCCGCGTTGAGATCGCCCGTGACCATGTCGCTTTCCTGTTTCGCCTCGTTCGAAAGCTGGTCGCGTTGCGTGGCGCCGGTGGTGCCGAAGCCAAACTCCATTTTCAGCTGCCGCTTCACGGGCAGGACGGTGACGGTGTCGATGCCGAAGGGGAGTTTGAATCGCAGGCCAGGCCCGACCGTGCCGATGAATTTTCCAAACCGCTGCACGACGCCCACGCTTTCGGGGCCGACGGTGTATACGGCCCGCGCCAGGCCCGCGATCAGGGCGACCAAGAGGGCGGCCACGAGGAGGAGCGACACGGGCAGGCCGCCACCGAGCGACGGCAGCTGTGGCCCGCGGGGAAACTGCGGCGGGTTCGGAAAGCGGGGGAAATCACTCATGATGGAAACCCTACCCTCGCCGCGGCCGGAAGTCGAATCACCACCCGAGCTCAGACGGATGTCAGGCCCGCCGGTTTCCAACGGGGGTTGCTGGCGGTATGGTAGGAGACACGGAGGTTCTCATGCGTCTGGTTGTCGCTTTTGCGTTCGCTGTCCTGGCCTCGCCGGCTTTGGCTGCCCCCTGGCTCGCCCTTGCCGGCAGTGACGGTCCGGGAAAGGGGAAGCATGTCGTGCTCGTCAGCGGTGACGAAGAGTACCGCAGCGAGGAAGGGCTCACGCAGCTGGCGAAGATCCTCGCCACGCACCACGGGTTTGATTGCACGGTGCTCTACGCGATCGATCCCGACACGGGTGAGATCAACCCGATGAACCAGAAGAACGTCCCCGGGCTCAAGTCCCTGCGCAAGGCGGATCTGATGGTGATCGCCACGCGATTTCGCAATCTGCCCGACGAGCAGATGAAGGAGATCGACGACTACCTGAAGGCCGGCAAGCCGGTGGTCGGGATGCGGACGGCGACACACGCATTCAACCTGCCGAAGGAGTCCCCCTATGCCCACTACAGCTGGAACAACAAGTCGGCGATATTCACCGAGGGCTTCGGCCGGCAGGTGCTTGGGGAGACCTGGATCAACCACCACGGGCATCATGGCCATGAAAGCACACGAGGGTTGATCGCTCCGGGCGCGGCGGATCACCCGATTCTCCGCGGCATCAAGGATGGCGACATCTGGGGGCCGACCGATGTGTACGGCGTGCGGCTCCCGTTGCCGGGCGACTCGCTGCCACTCGTGGTGGGGCAGGTACTCGAGGGGATGACGCCCGATTCGCCGGTGGTGACCGGTGAGGACGCCAAGAAGAACGAGCCGATGATGCCGATCGCCTGGACGAAGACCTATTCGATCGGCGAAGGGCCGCACGGCCGTGTGTTCACGACCACGATGGGCTCGTCGACCGATCTGGCTGCCGCCGGCACGCGGCGACTGCTGGTCAACGGCTGCTACTGGGCTCTCGGGCTCGAGGATCGGATTTCGTCGGCGTCGAATGTCGACCTCGTCGGCACGTTTGAGCCGACGCCCTTCAAGAGCGGCGGTCACAAGAAGGGCGTGAAGCCCGCAGATTTGCAGTAGTCCCCGGGCTCGCGCCCGGGGCTGGCTGGGGCAGCGCCCACATAGCCGGCGGGCTACTGCACGCCCCCACTCAGCCGCCAGGCGCAAGCCGGCGGGCTGCTGCACAAATCAGCGTCGCTTCCGCTGCTGGCCCCCGGGCTCGCGCCCGGGGCTGGCTGGGGCAGCGCCCACATAGCCGGCGGGGTTACTGCACGCCCCAATCAGCCGCCAGGCGCAAGCCGGCGGGCTGACGCACGAGTCAGCGCCGCTGCGGGCCGCCGCGACTATTTAGGTGCCGACAGTCTCTGGGCGAACCGCTTGGTCGCGGCGAAGGAAAACACTTCCGGGTTCAGTACCTCCGCCAGCACTTCGAGGGAGTCGATAAGTCGTGGCCCGGGCCGATTGAAAAGATGATGCCCGTCGATCGCCCAGGCACGCCCTGCGCGGACGGCGCGGAGCTTTTCGAGGTGCGGCCAGACCGCGGGCGATCGCGCCTCGGCCACCACGCGGTCGAGCGTGAAGCCACACGGGATGAGCACGACGACATCGGGATCGGCCGCCGCCACGTCGGCCCAGGTGATCCAGTGCGAGTGGGCACCTTCCTTGCCGAGCACATCGTGGCCACCGGCGAGCCGCACCATCTCCGGCACCCAGTTGCCAGCCGCCATCGGGGGATCGAGCCATTCGATGATGGCCGATGTGGGGCCCGCTTCGGTTCGCTCCACCACTGCATCACGCCGGCGTTTCAATGCCGCCACGACCTCCTGCGCTTGCTCGAGCCGCCCGGTTGCTTCGCCCACGGTGAGGATGTCACGAAACACGTCATCGAGTGTCGTCGGCGAGAGGGCCAGCACGCGCGCCGGCACACCGCTCTTCCGCACCGCCACCGCCACTTCGTCTTCCGAGATCGCGCACACAGCACAGGCGGCCTGCGTCAGCACGAGGTCAGGCTCGAGCTCGGCGAGACGGTCGGCATCCAAGGCGAAGAGCGGCCCGCTCGCCTGGTCCACCTGGTCGTGGATGCTACGGCTCGAGACGGTGGGATCGATTCGTGGCGACGTGAGGGCCGGCAGGGCGTGCACGGCCTCGGGTTCATCGCATTCGTGAGACCGGCCCACGAGGCGGTCGGCAAGGCCCAGGGCCGCCACGATCTCCGTGGCCGCGGGAAGGAGGGAAACAATCCGCTGTGGGCTCGCAGGCATGGCTCTGAAAGGATGGGCAAGGTCTGCGGGGCGACGGGCCCCGGAGATTCAACCAAGTTTAGCCGACTTCCCCCAGTTTTGTGATCCGAACGTCAGGCGCCTTAGTCACGACCGGCATGACCGGCTGCCGAAGTTTCTGTCATCGGTATTTCTTCTGGGGGCTGTAACGCCATGAACATGTG
Source organism: Pirellulales bacterium (assembly GCA_044358475.1). Lineage (GTDB taxonomy): Bacteria > Planctomycetota > Planctomycetia > Pirellulales > UBA1268 > CACORA01. The sequence goes on from JBIKNV010000267.1 coordinate 3,568, forward strand.
CAAGGATTTCGGCAGGGTGATTGCATCGCTCACGGTCATGGCCACGGCCTGTGGACTGCAGGCCGCGGATTTCGATGGCTACGTCATTCCCGATGCCACGACCCAGCACGAGTCCGTGCTTGTGCACTCCCCGGAATTCGACACCGAGGGCGAGGTTGTGATCGCCGACGGTGATCCTGCCAGCATGGTCTGGTCGAACGCGGCCCCGACCTGTTGTGGCACTCCCGGATGCACTGGCGGCTGTGCAAACTGCAACTCGGACGAGGGCTGGATCAACAGGCTCTTTGCTCGCTGTCACGACAATTGCCACTCCTGGACTGCCCAGGTCGACGCCCTCATGCTCTGGCAGGGCAACATCGCCAGCCGGCCGCTGCTGACCTCCGGCGGCGTCACGGCACTCGACGTCAATCAGGCCCAGACCCAAATGGGCGCCGGGCCACGATTCGGCCTGTTCTACAACCTCGATCCCTGCCATGCGATCGAAGGCAACTATTTCTCGGTGGATGGATTCAATGGCGAGGCGACTGCGGCTCCGGGCAGCTACACGCCGGTCACGATGCCGAATCCTCCCGTGCCCTCGGTCGTCAACTCCGCGACGCTCCTCACAAGCGGCCAGTTCAAGAGCGCCGAACTCAACTGGCGGTGGCGCAACAACGAGGTGCTCACCTGGCTCCTCGGGTTCCGCTGGGTGGAATGGAACCAGTCAGCCCAACTGAGTGGTCTGAACGGCCAGAGCCAACCGTTCGCGATCGATAGCCTCACGGGGAACGACCTCTACGGTAGCCAGATCGGCGCTGATCTCCTCTTCTGGAACGCGGGCCGCCGCTTTCGGCTCAACGGGATCGGGAAGGCGGGGATCTACGGCAACCGGGCCTATCAGCGGGCCAGTGGCTCCAGCAACGGCGTCCCTGGTGGTCCGGCGACGGTGGTCGGAAACCAGGTCGCATTCTTCGGTGAAGTGGGGATGTACGGCGACATCGCCATCACACGGTGGCTCTCGTGGCGAA
>JBIKNV010000268.1:0-4570 GCA_044358475.1 Pirellulales bacterium
AACTGGGGAACTAGGATTCGAACCTAGACTAACTGGTTCAGAGCCAGTCGTGCTACCGTTACACCATTCCCCAATGGGTCGAGCGACACCCGAGAAAGAGTACCGTCAGATCAGCGGTCGGGCAATCGCGAACGAACCGGCGCGGTACCATGCCGCCAGTTTCGCGAGGAGATTTCCCCCGTGGCCGAACTCGTGTTTGTTTCCGGTAACCGCGCGGGCCAGCGCATCGCGGTCTCGACGCCACGGACCGTCATCGGTCGCCATCCCGCCTGCGACATCGTGCTCGACATCTCGTCGGTGAGCCGTCAGCACGCCGCCGTGACCATCGAATCCGACGACGTCTTCATCGAAGACCTTCGCAGTCGCAACGGCACCACCGTCAACGGTCAGCGGCTCACGGCCCGCCACCGGCTCTCCGATGGCGACGAGGTGGTGATCTGCGATCAGTGCATCCGCTTTCAGGATGCGGAGCACTCGGATGCGACGATTCTTTCGACGGAACCGAGGACCGACGAAGCCGACATGGTCGAGGCCGACATCAGCGATTCCCACATCGTGTCGCAGCTCGACATGCGGGGATTGTCGGGGGATGCCCCGGCCGGGCCGCAGTCGGAAGCGCACCTGCGGGCGGTGGTCGGACTGCGGCGGGCGCTCGGTGGTTCGCTCTCGCTCGACGAGGTGTTGCCGCGGATGCTCGATGGCCTGTTCGGGATCTTTGGCCAGGCCGAACGAGGGTTTGTCCTGCTGATCGATCCGAAGTCGCAGCGGCTCGTGCTCCGGGCCAGCCGCTTCAAGAATGGGCCGGAGCCGGGCGCGCTGCGGCTGAGCCTGTCGCTGCTCGACAATGTCGTCAAAACGAAGCGGGCGATCCTGTCGGCCGATGCGGCCAGCGACAGCCGTTTTGACAGCAGCCACAGCATCGTCGACTGTCAGATCCGGTCGGTGATGTGCGTCCCGGTGATACGGAGCGACGGTGACGTGCTCGGTGTGGTTCACGTCGACTCCCGGGATCCGCGGAGTCGATTCGAGCAGTCCGATCTTCAAGTGCTTGCCGGAATTGCCGGAGACGCTGCCCAGGTGATCGGGCGGGCGGTCGCACACGACGAACGGATCGGCCAGGAGCAACTCAAGCGCGACTTGGAACTCGCGCATCGGGTACAGCAGGGGCTGCTGCCGACGCAGCCGCCGGCGATCGACGGCTACGACGTGTTCGATTTTTACGAGTCGGCCCAGCACGTGGGGGGCGATTTCTTCGCCTATGTGCCGCTGGCAGGCGGTGCACTCGCCACCGTCATGGCTGACGTTTGCGGCAAAGGTGTCTCAGCCGCCTTGATGATGGCCAGCCTGTCGGGCGACGTACGGTACTGTCTTGCCAGCGAGCCCGACGCCGCCGTGGCCGTGGCGCGGATTAACGATGCCTTTTTGCGGAGTGGCTGGGACGACCGGTTCGCAACGATGATTGCGGCCGTGCTGGAGCCGCGGTCGGGCCGGGTCACGCTGGTGAATGCCGGTCACCTGCCGGCACTCATTCGAAACCCACATGGGCAGGTGCGGGAAGTTGGCGCCGAGCAGGCGGGGCTTCCGCTCGGCGTGGACACTGGTGCCAACTACGTCAGTTGCACCGAGGTGCTGCGGCCGGGCGAGACTCTCATCCTCTTCACAGACGGCATTACCGAGGCGATGGATCATGAACACCGCTGCTACGGCACCGAGCGGCTCACGCGGGTGCTCGAGGATGAGGTGAAAACGGCAGAGGATCTTGGCCGTCGAATCCTGGCGGATGTCGACCGGCATGCCGCCGGCCAAATCAGGAGCGACGATATCTGTCTGATTTGCCTCCGCCGCCGGCCCGGCTGAGAGACCGTGGAGGTTTCGGAATCGGCGCCGAGGAAGGCGGAACAGTCCGCCCAAAGGCCCAGAACGGACGTCGGCCGGCCTGCCGTGCACTGGGTCGCCCCGGTGCGTCGATATCCCCTCGTGGGTCGGCCAAGCCGCCACGGGGCGTGGCGGGGCAGATGGCGGCCGACGATGCGGGGAGCCAGCAATGAGTTTCTTCGAGTGGTTGCGGGAAGGTGTGCGGCAGGCCGTGGTACTGGGACTGGCCGACGCGGTCGAGGACGTTGGCACGCGGAACCGGGGCGAAGACCTTGGCCCGGCCTTGGCCCAGTCGCTCCGGGAGCGGCTCGCCGAGTCGAACGGGACGGCCGTTTTGGATTCCGATCCTGCCGTGGCAGCCAAGGCAAAGGGCCGCCGGCGACTCGGCCGCTCGCTCGATGTCACGGTTGAATCGCTGCGGAAGGCAGCCTGAGCCAGTCGCACGGCCGGAGGGGCCTACGATCGACTGGACGGATCGACTTTCGGCATATCGACGAAGTGAGTGATGCCGTTGAGTTCATCGGGGGGCGCGGGCGCGAATGTGATCTCCGGGAGCGAGACGATTGCCCGCCGGAGTTCCCGTTCCCAACTGGAGCGGATCTCGCTGAGTTCGGCGTCGGGCACTCCAAACCGCCGATAGCGGCGGACAGACAGGTCATCATTGGCATAGACGAGCAGATCGATGGGCGGGCCGACCGCGACGTTGGACCGCATCGTCGAGTCGATCGAAATGACGGCATACTTCACGGCCTGCTCGAGCGTTGTCTCCGCGTACCGAATCCCACGGTCGAGGATTGGCCTGCCGTACTTACTCTCGCCGATTTGAAGGAACGGCGATGACTGGGTGGCCCGGAGAGGGTTTCCCTGCGCGTAGATCATGTAGACCTGCGGAGCTTCATCGGCGATCTGGCCGCCGAGCAGGAAATTGACCGCGCACGAGATGCCGTCCCGCTCCATGAACGGGCGGTCCAGAGCGGTCACCTCCCGCACGTGGCGGCCCACGCAGCGGGCTGCCTCGTAGAACGTGTCGGCCGTGACGAGGCCCGCCCCGCTGCGAAACTCCTGCTCGATGCGAGTGATGATCGACTGGGTGAGCGAGAGGCTGCCGCTGGAAAGGAGCGTGAACATCCGCTGCCCAGGCACCACGAAGTTGTGCATCTTGCAACAGATGTCGACCTGGTCGATGCCGGCGTTGGTTCGGGAGTCCGACGCCATGACCAGCCCCTGCTTGGTGCGAATCCCGAGACAGTACGTCATCTTTTTTTCCGGGAAGGCCTCTGGAACCGGCGCGGCATTTGCTGCAGATTGTCAGACAGCTCGAAAGGTAGCGAACCCGTGCGGTGCGTCAAGGAAAACACATGCGGTGCGATTGCCGTAGGTCCTCCGTTGCGCGGGTTTGAGGCACTGGTAGCCCGTTTCTCAAGCAGGCCCGAACGGCGATGACTTCCTCCGGCATGGCACAGCGAACAGCAGGGGGAATGGGATCGGCCGGAGCGGCCGCCCCGGTTTCTCGCTCTGATCCGTCCTCGGGCGGCAGCCTCCTGGGTGGCTATGAGCTGGGGGCCGCGTACGACGAAATGTTTGACCGCGACGTGCGGCCCCGCGGCCACTATCAGCAACTCGCCCATCTGCTTGATCGAACCCCGCCGGAGGAATTCCGCCGCCGCAAGGCGATGACCGACCTTTCGATGCGGCAGGACGGTGTCGGTTTTACCGTCTACCGCGCCGACGAGGGCATCGAGCGGGTCTGGCCGATGGATCCGGTGCCGCGGATCATCCCTGCCGACGAGTGGCAGCACATCGAGGCCGGGCTCGTGCAGCGGATCACCGCCCTCAACATGTTCCTGTGGGACGTCTACCACGAGCAGCAGATCCTTCGCGATCGCGTCGTGCCGCCCCGCCTGGTGCTCCAAGGGAGTTCGTTCCGGCGCGAGTTCGTCGGCGTTGACGTGCCACGGAAGATCTACATTCACATCTGCGGCACCGACCTGATCCGTGCGGCCGACGGCGAGTATCTCGTGCTCGAGGACAACGGCCGCACGCCCTCGGGCGTGAGCTACATGCTCCAAAATCGGCAGGTGCTCAAGCGGGTCTTTCCGTCGCTCTTCAACGACTACGACGTGTTGCCGAATGACGATTACCCGGCCGCCCTGCTCGATGTGCTTCAGTACATCGCCCCGGAGTCGGCTGCGACGCCGACCGCCGTGCTGCTCAGTCCCGGCATGTACAACTCCGCCTACTTCGAGCACAGCTTCCTCGCCCAGCGGATGGGAATCGAGCTTGTCGAGGGGCGTGATCTCCTGGTCGATGCCAACCGTGTCTTCATGCGGACGACGCGGGGGCTGCAGCGGGTCGACGTGATCTACCGCCGGATCGACGACGACTTTCTGGATCCGCTCACGTTCCGTCCGGACAGTGTGCTCGGCGTGCCAGGACTGGTAAACGCCTATCGGGCTGGCAATGTGGCGCTGGCCAACAGCATCGGCACCGGCATCGCCGACGACAAGGGAATCTATCCGTTCGTGCCGGACATGATCCGCTACTACCTCAAGCAGGATCCGATCCTCAACAACGTGGAGACCTTCCGGCCCGAGGTGCCCGAGCACATGCAGCACGTGCTGGCGAACCTCGACTCGCTGGTGGTGAAGCGGGTGAACGAGTCGGGCGGCTACGGCATGCTCGTGGGCCCTGCCTC
>JBIKNV010000298.1:0-4225 GCA_044358475.1 Pirellulales bacterium
ACGGATCCGGGTGTTCAACAGTTCCAGGCGTACAAGAGAGCCATGCGTTCAACGCACGAGACGCCGCATCTCCACCACGATCCACTCACTGGCCGGACGGTCTTCGTGGCCCCCGGGCGGGCCCAGCGACCAAATGAGCTGGAGGGGGACACGATCCGCTGTCCCTTCTGCGCTGGCAATGAGTCGCTCACCCCCCCTGACCTCCTGCGGGCTCCACGCTCCTCCGCCGAACCGTGGCGGGTACGGATCGTGCCCAATAGCTTTCCGATCGTGACCGACGCCGCCGCTGCCCCGCCTGGCGGTGGCCGGCAGACAGGAGCCCCGCGACCTGCCACCGGTGTGCACGAGGTCGTGATCGAGTCGCCGGCACACGTGCAGAGCATCCTTGCCATCGATCCTGCCGGTTGGCGGGATGTCTGGGAACTCTGTCGGGAGCGGCTGGCGACCCTCGCGGACGAGAGCGGGCTGGCGTGGGCCACGGTCTTCAAAAACTCTGGCGGGCGCGCCGGCGCGTCGCTTGAGCATGTGCACAGCCAACTTGTCGCCCTCGACTTCGTGCCACCGGCCATCCGGGCAGAGTTGTCCGTCGCCGGCCGATCCGCAGATCCCTTCGGTGACCTCGTGCGCTCTGCGAAAACCGAGGGCCGGCTGGTGGAAGAGGCTGGCGACCTGGTGGCGGTCGTGCCTCCCGCGCCGCGACAGCCGTTTGAGACCTGGATCCTGCCTCGGACGCCCGAGGTGTATTTCCATGCCACCACGAAAGAACGCGTCGCTGCCCTGGCGCTCCTGACGCAGTCACTCATCGGCCGGCTCGACAGGCTCGTGCCTCAGGCTGATTACAACTGGTGGCTCCACCAGCCGCCGTATGCCAGGGCCATCGCCAGCCACCCGGGCGTCGCCGTACCCGCTGGCTGGCACTGGCACCTGGAGATCATGCCGCGGATCAATGGCCTGGCCGGCTTCGAACTGGGGGCGGGCTGCCACATCACCACCGCGACACCGGAGGACTCCGCCCGCCGACTCCGCGAGGCATGACCGCGGTCCGTCCAGCTTTCCCAGCCGGCACCAGTGCTACCACCCACCGGACAACGGCTCCACGGACATGAACAAAAGGCAGAAACCGGTTTGGCGCAGCGGTTCCCAGCCCTGACAATCTGGGGGTCTCTCCGTCAGCGCCACCTCTCCGGTTGCCATCATGTCGCCCGCCGTCCGGCTCGTCTTCGTCCTCCACGACCACCAGCCCGTCGGCAACTTCGACGGCGTCATCGAGCAGGCCTATCAGGACAGCTACCTGCCGTTTCTGGAACTGCTCGAACGACATCCCGGCATCCGTTTGGCGCTCCACACGAGCGGACCACTGGCTGAATGGTTCGACCGCCACCACCCCGACTATCTCGATCGTATCGCCGGCCTTGTCGCCGAACGGCAGATCGAGATCGTGGGTGGGGCGTTCTACGAACCCGTGCTCGCGATGCTGCCGGCGCGGGACCGCATCGGCCAGATTCGGATGTCGACGGAGTGGCTCGAACGCCGGTTCCAGACCAAGGTCACCGGCATGTGGGTGGCCGAGCGGGTCTGGGATCCCGGCATGACCCGCGACATCGCGGCCGCAGGGATTGAGTGGACGATTCTCGACGACTCCCACTTCAAGGCGGCCGGGCTTCCTGACGACATCTCCGCTATGTGATCCCCTTCGCCGCACCGGAGGCCACGATCGATCACCTGCGGTTTCTCGCCTCGCGTCGGCACGGCGCGCTCGCGGTCTTTGGAGACGACGGCGAGAAGTTCGGCGTTTGGCCCGACACGCGAAAGACCTGCTTCGACGAGGGATGGTTGGAGACCTTCTTCGGTCTGCTCGAGGCCAACGCCGACTGGGTTCAGATGTGCCTGCCGTCGGAGGTCGTCCGCGACGTGCCGCCTGCCGGCACGGTCTGGCTGCCGGAATGCAGCTACCGCGAGATGATGGAATGGGTGCTGCCGCCGGATTCGCAGTTGGCCTGCATCGAGGCAAGGAAGACGTGTGCGGCGGATCCAAAGCTGGCCCCGGTGGCGAGGTTCCTGCGGGGTGGCTCCTGGCGGAACTTTCGAATGCGATATCCGGAGGCCAACGAGATGTATGCCCGGATGATGGCGGTGAGCCAGCGGCTCGAACGGCTCGCTGCGGCGCAGCCCGCCATGAGTGGACCGACCGCCACGGCACTGCAAGAAGCGACGCAGGCTCTCTACCGGGGACAGTGCAACTGCGCCTACTGGCACGGGGCCTTTGGCGGGATCTATCTGCCGCACCTCCGCAATGCCATCTACCACGAACTGATCGCCGCCGACGCGGCCGCCGACAGGGCGGAGGGCAGGCGGACTCCTTGGGTCGAGGCAACGACCGCCGACTACGACTTCGATGGTCGGACTGAGGTCCGCCTCTCGAGCGACGGACTCGACGCCTGGATCGCGCCGGCCCGGGGTGGCATGCTCTACGAACTCGACCTCCGCGACCAGAGGCACAATCTGCTGGCCACGCTCGACCGACGGCCCGAGGCCTACCATGCGCAGGTGCTTGCCGGGCCGGGCAACGCCCGCAGCGTCGTCGATGCGTCACAGGTGGCGAGATTCAAGCAGGAGGGCCTCGAGCGACTGGTTCGCTACGACTCGTCCCGGCGGAAGAGCCTGGTCGACCACTTCTGGGATTGCGATGCCGATGCCGAGCACATCGTCGCCGGCACGGCGATGGAGCGCGGGGATTTCGCGGCCGGTGCATACGAGGCGAGCGTCCGTCGGAATCCGGGGCGGATTCAGGTGCTCCTCTCCCGCATCGGCAATACCTGGGGCATTCCGTTCACGCTCTCGAAGGCGGTGACACTCGAGGCCGGCTCGCGGACTCTGGAAATCGCCTACAAACTCGAAGGGCTGCCCCGCGATTTCCGCCAGCATCTGGCGGTCGAGTTCAACTTCGCCGGCATGCCGAACCGCGCCGAGGGCCGCTTCTTCTACGACGACATGCGGCGGAACCTGGGTGAACTCGGCAGTTGCCTCGACCTGGCCAACGTGCGGACGATCGGACTGGTCGATGACTGGCTGGGGATCGACGCGAGGCTGGCCTTCGCCGAGCCAAGCAACGGTCTCGCCGCGGGCCTGTGGACGTTTCCGATCCAATCGGTGAGCCAATCCGAGGGGGGCTTTGAACTGGTGCACCAATCGGTCGTGGTGATGCCCCACTGGATCGTCACGCCCGATGCCGACGGCGTCTGGAAGGTCGCGATGCGGCTCTCGATCGGCAATCTCAAGGCGGAACAGGTCGCCAAGCCCTACGGGGCGCCCCACATGGCTCAGGGCGGCATCGTGTCGGCGTCAGGCTGAGTGCCGGCACGTGCCAGCGCGAGCCAGTCGAGGTCTGGCTTGATCGCAGCGGCATGATACGCGAGCATCGTCACTGGCACTGGCCCAAGGCGATCCGCCAGATCGGTGGCACTATCACGCGCAATTCTCGACGGACACGAAGGATCATCCCGTCCCTCCCCCCACGGCTCGACCTGGGAGAGGACCACCGCCGCCACCCGGAGACCACGGGCGGCCGCGGCCTCGACGATCGCCAGCGTACGGCCGATTGCGCCCAGCCTCGCCACATCCACGACCACCAACGGGAGGCCGAGATCGCGTGCCAGATCGGCATTGAGCGTTCTCTCTCCCAGAGGAGAGAACAAGCCACCCGCCCCTTCGACGATCACGATGTCGCTGACGTCCCGCCATGTCTCGAACCCGCTGCGGAGCAGCGCGTCGTCGACGCGGCGTCCTTCCGCACGCGCACTGCGAGGCGGCGAGATCGCGGCCGAAAACATCTGCGGACAGACCGCCTCGATCGACAGTGGTCTGCCGGCGGCCTCCCAAAGCCGAATCACGTCGCCGCCGCCGGCATTCCCAGGCGGCGCACCGCTGGCCACAGGCTTGTAAACGCCCGCCCGCACGCTGGAGTGGGGCCCGCCCCCAACAAGACTCCGCACGATCGCCACCGCCACGGCGGTCTTGCCGACGTCGGTGTCGGTGCCCGTCACGAACAGACCACATCCAGCCATTTTGAGCCCGTTCACGTCCGACCAGTTGCCGCGACCACGGTCAGGTTCTACACTATACTGACGGATTGAGACTCAGTCTCACCTTCTGCGATCGGTGCCAGAATTGGTTGTCCTCCACTGTGCTTCGTTTTTCGAGGAGTCTGCCGTGTCGCTCGAACAAG
>JBIKNV010000271.1:0-4500 GCA_044358475.1 Pirellulales bacterium
GGCCAAGCGACTCGGCCACGGCCAGGGCTACGAGTATTCCCACGACGCCCCTGACGGGATCGCGGCGCAAGACTATCTCGGCATCGAGAAACGGTATTACGAGCCGACCGACCGCGGCATGGAGAGAGATCTTGGCGAGCGGCTTGCCGAGATCAGGCGGCGGCTTCATGATCGTTCGCCACTGCCGTCGGAACAATCGTGAGGCTTTGCAGCTCTGCCACGATCGGTCCGCGGAGCATCGCCTCGAGGGCTCCGAGGGCCTTGGCAGCGGTAACGCCGTCGAGCACGCGGTGATCGCAGATCAGCGTCACGCGGCAGTGGCCGTCGGTCTCCAGCGGCGCGAACGAGAGGCTCGTCGTGCAGATCGTGGGATGGCCGTGGTTGCTGGCACCGAGGCCGGCGAGCGTGGAGAGGCTGAACGTGCCGATCCGCGTGCACCGCTTGGCTGACGCCGAGTTGATGTTGCACCAGAGCACGGCACGGCGGAGCGGTCCTGGCAACGCCTCCAGCTGCAGCTGTCGGTCGAAGACCTCCTCGAGCGGAGCGGTAACGCACTGATCGAGGAACTGTTGAATGTCGGGAAGGCTGCGGCTTTCCGGATGTGTGAGCCGGGCAAAGAAAAGGCGGTCATCACCGCTGTCGGTGCGGTTGATTGCGATCGAGGCGACGCTCTGGGACGCGGTGGCCAGCCGCGGCGGCAGGCCCCAGATCGACCGACGAATCAGCCAGGTGCGGAGGGGCGGCATCTCGGCGGCCACGCAGGCATAGGCCTTGAGGAAGACGGCGGCCCAGCCGACCCGCACGGCCGCTGTCGACCGGGCGGTCGCGACGTCAGCCAAGGGCATCACGCGGTCGACAGGAAAGAGCGGGATGGTGTGCGCGAGTCCGACCAGATCGGACATGAATCCCCGGGCCGCCGGGAGCGGGCGGGCCGTGACCGAAAGGGGAGCGGGTGATGGCAGGTGCATGAAAGGATTCAACCGGAATCGACTGCTGCGTGAAATGGCAATTTGCGGGGCCGGGTGAGGCCCGCTGGAACCGCGAAAAAGTCTGCTACACTTCCTCGTGAGGCCGATTCGGCCGGTTGTGGTGGCTGTAGCTCAGTTGGTTAGAGCATCGGTTTGTGGTACCGAGGGTCGCGGGTTCGAGTCCCGTCAGTCACCCCTGTTTGTTCTGTGTCTTTGTGTGTCTGCTTTTTTCGGTTCGTCCTGTGGGAGGTGCGCCCATGATTCTCGGCAAACTCTGGAAGGCGCTCGCCGCCCAGATGAACAAGATCGCCAACTTCTTCTGGACTGCAGACCCGATCGCGCAGCTTCAGTATGAGTACGACAAGGCCGTCGACCAGATGAAGGACGGCCGCGAGGGGCTGGAGCAGTATCGGGCGCTCGTCGAGCGGGTCACCCGCCAAGTGAACAACGATCGCAGCCACGTCGCCTCGCTCGAAGCCCGCGTGAAGGCCTACCTGCAGGCCGGCGAGCGGGACACGGCGGCGAAGTTTGCCTTGGAGCTGCAGCGGGCCAAGAAGGAACTGGCCGAGAACGAGGCCCAGCTCAAGCTCCACGAGACTGCCTACGGCAATAACGTCACCAAGATCAAGCATGCCACGAAGAAGCTTGCCGATCTCAAGCAGAAGATCCAGAAGTATGACGCTGAGCTGAAGCTTTCCCGCGCGGAGGCGGAGTTGGCGAAGCTCGCCACCAGCTTCAACTTCGACATCACGACCGACTTCGGCCAGATCGAAGATGTGATTCAGGACAAGATCGGCCTCAATCGGGCGAAGGTGCGCGTGGCCGCCGATCTTTCCGGCGAGGGGCTCGAAAAGATCAAGACCGAGCAGGCGGTCGAGGATTCGATGGCCGATCAGGCGCTCCGTGACTTCGAAATCGCGATGGGCATGGTCACGCCCGAGACGGCCGGCGTGAAGGCCGACGACAAGGAACTCGGCACCGAGCGGGCCAAGCAGACGGCGAGCTGAGAGGGGAAGGGAAAGCCCATGGCCACGACCTCCGCCCCGCCTGCTGAAGAGAGCCGCGCCACCACGGCCGCACCGGCGGCGCTGGGCCGCGTTTCGGGGCCGACCAGCCCTGGCTCATCGCTGCCCGCCTGGTGCCCGGCGTGGGCGGAGCGTCTCGGTGACGCCTATCTCTCTGGCACGAGTTGCATGTTTCTTCTGCACGGGAATGTCCGGGATGTCGTGCCGCTGGCGGCCCCCGGAGCCGCCGACCCGGCAGCCGAGATCTGGGGCACCCTGCCGGAGTTTCTGTCACGTGAACTCTTCGGCCAGTGGGACATCGTCCTGACCTACGATGTCGGCAAGGGACTGCGGCCGCTGGCCGGCAGTGACGGCAATCGTCTGCGGACGATGGTGCAGTGGCTCACCGAGCGGCTGGGTGCGGCGACAGGATGGCCCCGTGAACCTGATGCCGCAATTGCAGCAATCGACGCGCTCTTGGAGCGAAACCTGATCGATCCGCCCGAGAAACGGAAGCGGATCGCGGTCGTGCTCGACTATGCCCAGTACCTGGCGCCGGCGGGCGATGCGGCTTCGTCGGTGAAGGCCGGAGCCGGACGACTGGTGCGGCTGCTGTCGTGGGCGACCAACCCGCTCTTGCGGCGGGTGAATGTGGCGATCGTGCTCATCACCGACCTCATGGCCGAGATGCATCCACGGTTGGTCTCGAATCCTGCCGTTACCACGATCGACGTGCCGCTGCCTGACGCTGCTGAGCGGGAGCGGTTTGCGTTGGCGACGGCGCACGCTTCGGGCATGCCAGCTGACCGGATGGAGGCAGTCAAACGAATGGCGGCGTTGTCCGGAGGCTTGTCACTCGAAAGCATGCGGGCCGTGATCACGATGTCGGCTCGCGATGGAACGCCACCGGATGGCCCTGAGTTTGCGTTGAAGAAGAAAGACCTGATCGAGCGGTCGTGTCAGGGGCTTGTCGAGTTCATTCAGCCCCGGCTGACGCTCGATGCTGTCGCCGGACACGCGGCGGCCAAGGATCGTCTCGAATCCGACGCTCGGGCTATCAAGCGGGGGCAGTTTGAGAGTGCCCCGATGGGTTACCTCATCTGCGGCCCCGTCGGCACCGGCAAGAGCTTCATCGCCGAGTGCTACGCCGGGAGCGTCGGGATTCCGTGTGCCGTCCTCAAAAACTTTCGCAGCAAGTATGTCGGCGAGACGGAGGGCAACCTCGAGCATGCTCTCGATGTGCTCCGCAGCCTCGGGCCGGTCGTGGTGATCATCGACGAGGCCGACGCGGCGCTGGGCAACCGGGAGCAGGGGGGCGATTCGGGCACATCGGCCCGTGTCTTCTCGATGATTGCCCGGCAGATGGGAGATACCCGTTACCGTGGCAAGATCGTCTGGATGCTGCTGACCAGCCGCCCCGAACTGTTGCCGATCGACCTCAAGCGGCAGGGCCGGGCCGAGGTGCATATCCCCCTCTTTTATCCGCAAGATCAGGCCGAGCTCGACGCGATGTTTACGGCGATGGCCCGGAAGGCGAAGGTGAAGCTCGCGCCGGGCTTGCCTGGGCCGGTCGATCTCGAACTGGGGCTCTCCGGAGCTGATATCGAGAGCATTGTGCTGGCAGCCAAGCGAAAAGGCCTCGATCTCGCGGCCGAAATGAACCAGCCGGCCCCTGACACCGTAACGGCAGAGGACCTTGCTGCGGCGCTCGGAGATTTCATGCCATCGGCCCAGGGGCTCGAAAAGGAGATGCAGGAGATCGCGGCTGTTTTGGAATGCACGGAAAAACGGTTTCTTCCGGAGCGGTGGCGCAATGAAGTGAGCAAGCCCGGTGGGCGGGCCCAACTGCAGGAGCGGCTCGCGGCGATCCGTGAAGTGATCAGTTCGTAGGCGACTGGCATCAAAAGTATTCAACGTACAAGGAGAAACCGACATGACGAAGGCATCCACTCCCAAGACACCTTGGTTCGACTCGGCAAGTGAGGCGCCACTGCTCGGGGAATACGCCCGCAAACTCGATTCGTTCCTCGATGCGGTTGCGGACGGCAGGGTCACGAGCAAGGAGCTAGCGGCCCAGGAAGATCGGCTCGTGGCGCTCATGAAGGAGGTTGAGCCGCTGTTGTCCCCGGAGACGCACGAAAAGGTAACGCAGCTCCTCTGCGAGGTGACGGCCTACGACCTGATGAACACGCTCCACATGGCCGGCCAGTCCCGCCCCAAGACGGTGTTTCGCGGGTAGCGGCGAACGGTTCGCTTCAGCCCCCGGGCTTGCGCCCGGGGCTTCCTGGCAAAGGGCGCAGAGTCGTCCTGTGGCGTCCCGATCCAGCACACAGCCGCCGGCGCGAGCCGGCGGGATGACGCACCAGCGAGCGCCGCTTCAGCCCCCGGGCTTGCGCCCGGGGCTTCCTGCAGGCGGCCACGGACGCCTGGAGGTGCGTCCGCCAGCATCGTGCGAGCCGAGCTCGCACGATGCCAAGCCTGCGGGGGCCATGGATGGCGCTAGCTTTCGCGCAGCGTCATCCCTTTGG
>JBIKNV010000272.1:0-4497 GCA_044358475.1 Pirellulales bacterium
ATCGGCCTGTTTGCCAAAGTCGCTCGGCGTGGCGACGAGGCCCGCGCCGAAATGATGCTGCCAGAGTCGGTTGACGACGACTCGGGCGGCAACGTGGCCGGCTCCATGGTCGACGTCGGTGATCCAGCGGGCCAGCGCGGCGCGGCGGTAGCTCGTCGTCGCCCCCTCAGGCGCGGGTTTGAGCCAGTGGGCCACCCCGTCAGGATGCCGCATGAGCACCTGCAGAAACCCGGTCGTCGCCACGCCTTCCTTCTGGTTGACGTCACCACGTCGCAGGTAGTGGGTCTCGGGGTAAAAGTGCGGATAGCCGCGGCCGTCGGCGTGGTGCGGGATTTTTGGCACATTTTCGCTCGCCACAAGCACCTTCACAAGCGTCGGGGTGGGCTTCTCGGCGTCGAGTTGCCTGACGACCCGGTCGAGCGATCGCCAGCCATCGTCAAACTTCCGGTGGAGTGCGGCGAGTTCCGACTTCTCCCCATCCGTCCGCTCCGCAGCGGGTGTTGCGAGGAGTGCGGTCACGCGGCGACGCGATTCCCCATCGGCATCCACCGGGTCGTGATCCGCAGTGACCGGCTCCGCCTTCTCGCCCGGGGCAGCAGCGAACGAGACCCGCGTTCGGCCGATCGAGTGCTTCGCGTTGTTCGTGAACTCGAGCTTTACCGTCAGCCGCACGCCGCCTTCATGCTGCACCGGTATGTCAAAGTCGAATGCCGCCGCATGCGACGCGCCGACCTGCGGGTCAATCGCCCAGGCCGTCGAACCATTCGGGTCGATTGCATGCTCGACCAGCAGCGAAGGTGATGTCTGCGAGAAATCCGCCCGCGGATTCACGAGCTTGATCGATGTGGGCTTCGCCGCCGGCTTGCCCGTGGCCGGCATGGGCGAGGCGGAGACGGTGAGATTCGAGAGGGCGAAGTTTCCGTTGTCAGCCCGGCCCGGCCCGCCGCGTGGCAACGACGAATCGGCGATCGCGTCGATGCGCAGCGAGGCGACCGTCTCGAGCGGTGCATCGATCACGAAGGTGTAGCTGTCGCGTTCAGCGGCCGCGCCGACGGCGAGGAGCGAGCCATCGTCGAGCGGTGCGAATTTCCTGCCCGTCTGGGTTTCCGCCGAAATGAGCTTGCCCAACCGCCATGGCCTGGTTTCGTCGCTTGCGGTCGGCCTCCACGCGGCCACGAATGCGTCGAACCGCTCTGGCAGTTCGTCGCGCTCATAGGCTTCCCGGGCCTTCACGGCCGCCAGCCGTCGGGCCTCCCACGCCGCGAGGATCGCGCGGTCCTTGGCGGGATCCACCGGCAGATCGGCGTTCGAGCGGATCGTCGTCGTAAGCGTCGCCACCATGCGGTAGTAGTCGGCCTGCGGAAAGGGGTCAAACTTGTGGTCGTGGCATCGGGCGCAGGCGATCGTCGCCCCGAGCATGGCGGTGCCGACCGTGCCGACCATGTCGTCGAGCTCGGCGGAGCGGGCGCTCTCAAACTCCTTCTCCGTCAGCTGTGTTGGGAACGCGCCCGCGGCGAGGAAGCCGGTCGCCTTCAGCGCGTCGAGATTGTCGGGGGCGAGCTCGTCGCCGGCGAGTTGCCACCGCAGAAACGTGTCGTAGGGAAGGTCATCATTGAAGGCCTTGATCACGAAGTCGCGATAGTGATGGGCATGCGGACGGTCGTAGTCCTGCTCGTAGCCGAAGCTTTCGGCGAAGCGGGCGACGTCGAGCCAGTGCTGGGCCCACCGCTCGCCAAACGACGCCCGCGCCAGGAGATCGTCGACGGCCTGCCCGTAAGCGACGCCGGCATGCTTGGACCAAGACTCGCAGAAGCCGGCTATCTCTTGCGGCGTCGCCGGCAAGCCCGTGAGGTCGAACGAGAGCCGGCGGAAGAGCGTCTGCGGCGCGGCCTCGGACGACGGTGCGAGGCCGGCTGACTCCAGCTTTGCGAGGATAAAGCGGTCGATCGGATTGCGACACCAGCCATCTGGGTCAGCCGGCTCGGGCGGGCTGACGGCTGCCAGCGGGCGAAACGCCCAATAGTCGCGGGCCTCCGGCTTCACCACGCGCTCGGTCCACGGCCCTCGGTCGGAGTCGTCGATCAGCGGCCTGTCGAACGGGGCTCCGCCGTCGATCCATTCGGCAAGCCAGCCGAGTTCTTCCTCGGTGAGCGCGTCTCCCTCCTCCGGCATGTGCGGCTCCTCGAGCCGCGCAGCCAGCCGATACATCAGGCTCTCCGTCGCCCTGCCGGGCACGACGGCCGGGCCGCTGGCTCCGCCTGCGAGCAATTTCTCGCGAGTCGAGATGTCAAACTCTCCCTCCACCGTGCCCGCCCCGTGGCACCCGGCGCAGCGGTGGGCGAGGAGCGGCCGCAATTTCGACTTGAAGAGGAGCTTCGAGTCGCGGGAGCCACTTTCTGCAGCTTCCACGGTTAAAAACAGAATCGGGCTACAAAAGTGGAGGGCCGCCACAAAGACGACAAGCCTCCGCAATGACCGTAGCGGGGTTGGCAATTCAGGGTTTGACATACCGCGGCAAACCTAGAGCGTCTGGAACACGACGATGAAGCGAGCTGTGGAGTATAGTCCTCGCAGGCCAGCCAAGGTTACTTCGTGTCGGACGTCAGGGCGAAGTCGGCGACGACGACATCCCCTTCGACGGGCGTAACTCGTAATTCCGACTTCAGGCGGTCGCTATAGCGGGCAGGTAAATACTGTTCGACGACTGGCTGAGGGGTGCCACCAGGAATATCGGGTTCTTTTTGCGTGCCAACGACCTTCGTGGCACGAATTACGACAACGAGTGGACTGGCGGTAACCTTTGCTCGATACTGCCCGTTGGCATCGGTGAATGCTTGGCCAGTGAATCCTCCCTCGCCTGAGCCGTGAAACTCGATACCGGCTTGGTCAAGAGGTGCTCCATCAAGTGTCACGGTGCCAGTCACGATGGTCTGTGACGGACCGCAGCTTGTCGCAGCCAGGCAGACCATGCCCAGACCGACCGCGATGAGCCGGTGCAGTCGCCCTGCTGTGCAACATCGCAACTTTTCAGTCCGCATTGACCTCTCCTCCGTTCATCGTGCTGAGAGCCCGCCACGCGTCTGGATCGATGGTATCCGCAATGAACCGAACAGCGTTGTCACCCATGGCGACGTTGACGCCGGTGACCACTTCCCGGTTTCTATACCAGCACTCATGAGAGAGTTGGGGAACAGTCCGCGTGGTGTGTCGGAGGGAGGGGCGTAGCCCCGACCGGAGACACACCACGCGACGCCGCCGGGACCACCCCGGAGGCCTTATCGTCCAGCCCGGCAACGAATGCCGCCGGGGTCAGCCATTTCAGGCCGCCATGCGGCCGCCTGTGGTTGTAGTCCATCCGCCACTGGTCGAGAACGACCCGAGCTTCCGGCAGGCTCAGGAACAACTCCCGGTCTAGCAGCTCGTCGCGAAGCCTACCGTTGAAGCTCTCCACATAGCCGTTCTCCCATGGGCTCGCCTTCTGGATGTAGAGCGTGCGGACGCAAGCCCTGGCCAACCACTCCTGGATCTCCTTCGCAACGAACTCCGGGCCGTTGTCGCTGCGCAGATGCTCGGGTGCTCCACGCACGGCAAAGAGGTACTGCAGCGTCATGATCACGTCTCGGGCGGTGAACGACCGCGCCACCTCGATCGCCAGGCACTCCCGCGTGAACTCATCGATCACCACGAGGATCCTCAGTTGCCTGCCGTCCTCTGTCCGCTCCGCGAGGAAGTCGTAGCTCCACACATGGTTCCGATGGGTCGCCCGGTGGCGGATGCACCCATTGGCGCTCGACCCCGGTAATCTCCGGCGTTTCCGTTGCTTTCGCGGCACCTGCATGTGCTCCTCCTTCCAGATCCGATGCACCCGCTTGAAGTTGACCTTCCAGCCTCCGAACGCGTCCGGGCCCGTGAGGACTTGGTGCGTCCGTTCACTCCCATGCCTCGGGAACGCCTCCACGATCTTCCGCATCACCCCGAGCAGCTCACGGTCACCGTCTACCTTCCTGGGGCGGTGCCGCTGCGTACCTCGGTTCTGCCCGAGGACTCGACAGACCCTTCTTTCTGAGACCGTCTCATGCCCCAAGGACCGCCGGACGGATTCCACCGTCCGGCGGCGACGCTCGGGGCACGTCAGTTTGGGCGGGCCGCCTCCTTGAGGATCAGCATGTCCAAGGCCTGGTCTGCTACCAGCTTCTTCAGCCTCGAGTTCTCCTTCTGGAGCTCCTGAAGCTGCTTGGCCATCTTCGGATCCATCCCGCCGAACTTCGTCCGCCAGCGGTAGTACGTCTGCTGGCTGATGCCCAGCCGTCGGCAAACATCGGGCACGTTCGCGCCCTTCCCAAGGTCAACGTCAGCCTGTCGAAGCAAGCCTACGATCTGCTCTGTACTGCGTCGCTTCTTCATCCGAGAACCCTTTCCAGCCCCATCTGGGGCAAGAGGATTCTCTCACAAGACCTGGCTCAGGATTTGGGGAGGGCGTCAATTCCACCCACCGGC
>JBIKNV010000273.1:0-4481 GCA_044358475.1 Pirellulales bacterium
CGCGGAGCTGCCACAGCCAGTCGCAGGCATACCAGCCGTTGACGCCACCGATTCGCTCGATCGCGGCGAACGCGCGTTCCGGTGCGACCGATACGACCGTGTGCCGATGATCGACCAGCCGGCTTCCTTCCGCCCGGCCGCCGTAGCGGTGCGGCAGATCCTCGACGTCGGCGAAGTCGACCCAGCGCTTGTCGGCAAAGTACCGGTCTTCGTTGAGCCCTGCCTCACGAACGGCAGTGCGCAGGTCTCGGGGACGGATGGCAAATTCCCGCAGTGCCGCATCGCTCGTGACCACCGTCGGGTTTTTGAGGCCGTCGATCAACTTGCGTCCCACCTTCGAGTACTGCGGAGCCACCAATTTCAGCCACAGGCTCGAGAGCCGGGGCGTGAGCACCGGCACCGGAATCATCAGCCGCGTGAGGCCCCGTTGCCGGGCGTACTCATGCATGATAGCGCCGTACGACTCTTTGTCCGGCCCGCCAATCTCGAAGATTCGGGAGCCGCTGCCGGAGAGGCCGATCGCGGCCGACAGATAGGCGACGATGTCGGCAATGGCGATTGGCTGGGTCGGCGTGGCCACCCAGGCCGGGCAGATCATCACCGGCAGCCGTTCGACGAGCGTCCGGACGAGATCAAAGGAGAAACTGCCCGCCCCGATGACGATCGCCGCCCGAAACTCGATGACTTCGACGCCGCTGGCCCGCAGGATCGCGCCCACCTCATGGCGACTGCGGAGGTGGGCCGACAGCGTGTCGTCGTCCGCGCCGAGGCCTCCCAAATAGATGATTCGCCTGACGCCGGCTGCCCGGGCCGCCGCGCCAAACCGCTCCGCCGCCAGCCGGTCGGCCCGCTCGAAGTCGACGCCGCTCTCCATCGAGTGGACCAGCCAGTAGGCCACGTCGATGCCGGCGCAGGCCCGGGCCAGATCATCCGGGTCGCCGGCATCGCCGGCCATGACCGTCGTGGTGGGGCCGACTTTGCCGGCCAGCTTCTCCGGTCGTCTGGCAAGACACCGGACGGCATGACCCTGCCGCTCGAGTTCCGGGAGCAGGCACCTCCCCACATAGCCCGTCGCGCCGGTGAGGAGGATCTGCATAGCACGCTCCGCCGGGCCCAGGCTCGTGGCCAGGGCGATTACGGGTTATCCACCTCGAACGCCCGGTCCATCAACTCTGGATTGCCTTCCTTCAGACCGTAGAGAAACCACCGCACCCGCTGCTCGCTCGAACCGTGGGTGAAAGCGTCGGGCACGACGTAGCCCTGCGACTGCTTTTGAATCCGGTCGTCGCCGATGGCGGCGGCCGCGTTCACCGCCTCGCGAATGTCGTCCTCGTCGACGATTCCCGCGTAGCGAGCCACGTGGTGGGCCCACACGCCGGCGAGGAAGTCAGCCTGCAACTCCATCCGTACCGAGAGTTTGTTGTAGTCCTTCTCGGAGAGCCGGGGCCGCATCGACTGCACCTTCTCACTGATGCCGAGCAGGTTTTGCACGTGGTGGCCGATTTCGTGGGCGATCACGTAGGCCTGCGCGAAGTCCCCAGGGGCGCCGAAGCGACGCTTCAGTTCGTCGTAGAAGGCGAGATCGATGTAGACCTTCTTGTCGAGCGGGCAGTAGAAGGGGCCGGCAGCCGCGCTGGCCAAGCCGCAGGCGCTCTGCACGCGGCCGGTGAAGAGCACGAGCGTGGGGGGGGCGTAACGTCCTTGGAAGTACTGGGGAAAGAGCCGTCCCCACACGTCCTCGTTGTCGGCGAGCACGACCGAGACGAATTGCTTCATCTCGTCGTCAGCCTGCTGCTGTTGTTGTGGCACCCGCTGCTGCTGAACCGGCGGGGCGGCGATCTTGGCCAGCTGCTCCGGAGGCGCGCCCAAAAACATCATCACGATCATGATCAGGATCGTGAACAGCCCTCCTCCGACCATCACCGGGCCGGCGATGTTGCGACGATCTTCGACGTTCTTGCTCTGGCGGCGGCCTTCCCAACGCATTGGCGCTCTCTCACTCCTGGGTGCTTGTCCGCCTCGTGCGGCGACGCTTCCGAAACACTGTAGCAGGGAGCGGCGAGGAGTTCATGTATGTGCCGTGCGGCTCAGTCGTCTTCCGGCAGCGGCCGCCCCCTGGTTTCCGGAGCAAAGGGGAGCACTGCGAGTCCAAGGAGGAAAACCAGGCACATCACCAGGCCCGCCGGTCGCATCGGTTCGGCCGAGCTGGCAAAGACCGAGCCTGACAGCTGGCCGAGCAGGAATGGCCCGCTGGCGGCCACGAACCGGCCGACGTTGTAACAGAAGCTCGTCCCCGTGCTCCGCAGGCGGGTGGGGAAGAGCTCGGGGAAATAGATCGCGTAGCCGGCGAAGAGCGACAGCTGGCAGAAGCCCATGATCGGCAGCATCCACCAGAAGTCACTGACATCGTTGAGATAGCGGAAGACCATCATCGTCGAGAGCATCGCCGCGGTGAAGAACACGGCGAAGAAGGCGCGGCGGCCCAGCCGCTGGCAGATGCGGGCGGCGAGCATCATCCCGGCGAAGGCGCCCACCTGAATCATCATCGAGGCCACCCCCGACCAGATCGTGAGCCGACCGGCGAGTTCGGCGCCGGCAAGCCCCTGGGCCTCGAACGTTTTCCGAAGCACGCTCTGCTGCAGGTCAATGGCGAAGAAGCCGATGCCCCAGAGACCGATCACCCCCGCACAGGCCAGCAGCATTCCCACGATCGCGTTCTTGCGCCAGCGTGGGTCCGCAAAGAGGGCTGCATACCCACCCAGCGCCTGTCCGGTTTTTCGTGACTGCTCCTTCATCGCCTGCCACCGTTCCGGCTCCTTGAGACCCGCGCGGATCACCAGCGCCAAGACGGCGGGGATCGCTCCAATCACAAACTTCCAGCGCCACGGAGCCCAGCCGGCGATCAGGCCCGTCTCGGTGAGCAGCTGCATTTGACCGAGGCCGATCCCGATCAAGGCCGCCCCGAAATTCCCCACGGCCGAAAGGGCCTGCAGCAGGCCGAGCGCGTAGGGCCGCGCCCGGTCGGGCATCACCTCCGCCACGAGCGCCACGCCCACGGCGAACTCGCCCCCGACGCCGAGGCCAGTGATGAACCGATAGAAAGCGAAGTCCCAAAAGCCGCGTGACAACGCCGAGAGGCCAGTGCAGAACGAATAGATCAGGATCGTGAGCATCATGGTCTTCGCGCGACCGATCCGGTCGCCGACGACGCCGAAGATCAGGCCCCCAGTGGCCCAGCCGGCCAGGAAGATGCAGGTGGAGAGCCCGCCGTAAAAATTCACATCGCCGGCGGTGGCCGGCCCGGAGGCCGACGCGAGCAACTCCTTCATGGCCGGCATCCGTGCCAGGTTGAACAACTGCTGGTCGAGGCAGTCGAACAGCCAGCCGAGGGCCGCCACCACGAGCACGAACCAGTGGTAGCGGGTCAGGCCACGCCACCAGGGACCGTCGTCATGATTGGACGAGACGGTGTTCGGGGAATTCAGTCCGATGAAATCTGCCATGCTGGCATCCTGGGAACGAGCGAGTCAGGAACGAACCTTGGCGAACCTGCCGGTGCGGGCGGAAGTGTAGCAGGCCTCGATGATCGCCACCGCCTTGCGTCCCTCGTGGGCGTCGAGCGACGGTCGCGTGCCCGCGCGGAGGGCCGAGATGAAGTCCTCGAAGTTTCGCGTGTGGCAGGAGTAGTTGATCGCCATGGGGTCGGCGGCGCCGCCGCTGGTGGAACTGGTGGCCCCCAGCCGCTCGCGAGTGGCGACGTCGTCGGGCTGCTCCGCGCGAAACTGCCACGTGATGAGCTGCTCCTCCAGGACTTCCGCGGTGCCGTCCCGGCCGCCGAAGAGAAACCGCCGCATCTGGCCTGGGTAGAGGCTCGTGGCGGCAAGGAGTTGTCCGAGGCCGCCGTTCTTGAACCGCAGCACGGCCACGCAGGTGTCTTCCACCTCCAGTTGCTCGGGATCGTGGGCCCGCACGGCGGTGAGCGCCAGCACGCTCTCCACGGGGTTGTCGCGGGGATCGAGCCCCGGCATCGTGGCTCCGCCGATCCACTGCAGCGCATCGACACCGTGGATCGATTGGTTCATGAGGGCGCCGCCGCCATCGAGCGCCTTGGTGCCCTGCCAGCGGCCGGGGCCGTAGTAGGCGTCGTCCCGCCACCAGGGCACGTAACTGGCGGCCACGGCCAGCGGGCCGAAGCGACCCGCCGCAGCCGCCTCATGCACGGCGCGGATCACCGGATTGAACCGCTGCGGAAAGATCGCTCCCAACGTGATGCCGGCCTTGTCGGCAGCAGCGATCATGCGGTCGATCCGCTTGAGCGTGATCTCCAGCGGCTTCTCGCAGATCACGTGCACGCCCCGGCGGGCTGCGGCCAGTGCCGCCTCGAGATGAGCACCAGACGGTGTGGCGATCGTGACGAAGTCGGGCTTGGCACGCCGCAGCATGCGGGCCGTGTCGGCAAACCATTCACCACCAAACTCGGC
>JBIKNV010000275.1:0-4471 GCA_044358475.1 Pirellulales bacterium
CGACGAACGACTCGCCCGCGTCGCTGCGGCTCGTGAGCCGCAGTCTCGTGCTCGATCGCCCGATCGATCGGGCGGCTGCCGACGTGCTCGGCCCGCGCGGCGGTCGACCGTCGCTCGTTTTTCTCGCCAACGCCTTGCAGCCGGTGGGAGGCAAGGCCTCGATCCCCTACTCCACTATCGTTGGCCTCGACTCCACGACTCACCCCGCGGGCGCCGTCGTGGATGATGACGATCAAAAGCTTCCGCTGCCTGGCCCCGACGAGATCATCATCGATCGCTGGATGGCGGAGGATCTGGCGGCCCAGGGCAGTCCGGTCGCCATCGGCGACATGCTGGACATCACGACGTTTCTGCCCGAGACGCTCCACGGCCGCGTCGAGGAGGCAACACACCGACTGCGGATCAGCGGAATCGCCGCGATGCGCGGAGCCGCCGTGGCGCGGAGCCTCGTTCCGGAGGTCGAGGGCGTCACTGACGAGCAGTCGATCGCCGATTGGGATCCTCCCTTCCCCTTCGATCGACGTCGCGTGCGTACCACGCCCCCCGACGACCAGGACGATCGCTACTGGAAGGAGTATGGCGCCGCACCGAAGGCGTTCGTGTCGCTGGCCACCGCCCGAGCGATCGCGGGCAGCCGATTCGGCGAGACGACCGCCTGGCACGTGCCCACCGCAGCCGTCGAGAGTGATGAATCGCTGCGGGCCGAACTCGCGGCGGCCTTGCAGCCGGCGTCGCTCGGATTTCGCATCCTGCCGTTGGCGGCGCAGGCGGAGGCCGCGGCCCGCGGTTCGACGCCCTTTGGTGCACTCTTCATCGGGCTGTCATTGGTCGTGGTGGCTGCCGGCCTCCTGTTGGAGTGGCTGCTCTTTCATCTGGTCGTGTCCGCCCATCGCCGCGAGGCTGGCATGCTCGTTGCGATTGGCTGGCCGGCCCGTCGCTTGGCCCATCTTCTTCTCATGGTGGGAGCCATGGCCGTCGTGGGGGGCGGAATCCTTGGGCTGATCGTGGCGCCGGTCTGGTCGGCTGCGCTCTTGGCATGGCTGGGGCAGTCGTGGGACGCGGCCGTGGCGACAGGCTCACGGCAGGTGTTCGGCGCAGCGGTGCCGCGGCTGGCGGCGATGTGGCCGGGGATGGCGGCGGCGGCGGCTGTCTCCCTGGCGGCGGTCTGGTGGGCAGCGCGGCGCGCGGCGGGCGCGCAGCCGTTGCCATTGCTACGCGGCGAAGCGCCACTGCAGTGGCAGGGTCGCGTGCGGGCACACACGGTCGTTCGGTCACTCGGGCAACTGGCCCG
Organism: Pirellulales bacterium; assembly: GCA_044358475.1. GTDB lineage: Bacteria > Planctomycetota > Planctomycetia > Pirellulales > UBA1268 > CACORA01. The sequence goes on from JBIKNV010000275.1 coordinate 1,292, forward strand.
CCGTGGCCTGGCATACCGTCGATCGCGAACCTTGTCCGTGATCGCGATCGTAGCCCTCGCGGAGTTTCTGATCGTCGTCGTGTCGGCCTTCGCGCTGCGGCCGCCCGAGCGGGCCGGTGACCGTGGGTCGCCCACCGGCGGTTGGACCCACATCGCCTCCTTCGGAGAGCCCAACGGCATCGATCCGTCCGATCCGGACGTGGCGGCCACGCTCGGCCTCAGCGATCCAGAGCGGGACGTGCTTGCCGCCTGCACGATCGAACGCATCCGCTCCAACGGCGGCGATGATGCCAGTTGCACGAACCTGTACGCCGCCACACGACCGACCGTCTTCGGGGTGGGGCCGGCGTTTGTCCGACGGGGCGGATTCCGATTCGTCGGCCATGTACCGCTCGAGGCGGGGGCGACCAATCCGTGGACACTGCTGGAGTTGGATCCCGACCGGGAAGAATCGATTCCGGCCATTCTTGATCAGGCCACCGCACAGTGGGCACTCAAACTCGGTGGCGTCGGGTCACGCTTTACGCTGCCGACCGACGACGGTGGCTCGACTCCACCGCTGCGCATCGTGGGCCTGTTGGAGCCGGGCATCCTGCAAGGGGCGGTGATCATCTCCGAGCACAGCTTCACCCGGCTCCTGCCGCGCCGGTCGGGCTACGCACTGGCGCTCGTCGATGACTCGGCGGTCCCGGCTCAGTCCCGAGAAGCCGTGCCCCGCGCGATTGCTGCCGCCTGGGCCGACGTCGGCGTGTCGGTGCAGTCGTCCGTCGATCGACTTCAGAGCTTGTATGCGGTGCAAAACACGTTTTTGTCGGGGTTCCAAATGCTCGGAAGCCTCGGCCTCCTGTTGGGCACGCTGGGCGTGGCGGCCGTCCAGATGCAGGGCGTGTTCGAGCGGCTCGGTGCTCTGGCGGTGCTGCGGTCAATCGGGTTCACGGTAGGCCGCGTGCGTGGCCTGATCGTGCTGGAAACGCTCATGCTGGTAGGCACGGGGCTCCTGGCGGGGGCGGCCCTCGGCTGCTTGGCATTGCTGCCGCTACTCGTTGCCGGACGGGCGACTGTGCCCTGGGGTTGGCTGGCCGTCTCCGCCCTCCTCACGCTGGCCGCCGCCTCCGGTGCGGGCATGATCGCCGCCCGCGACAGCACGATTCCAGTGCGTCCGTCGGCCGAGTGAGAGTGGGTGTTTTGTCTACCATCTGATAGTGTTTTGCCCATGCACTTCGTGGTGATCATGCCCCGCTGGGTGGGCGACATCGTCATGGCGACGCCAATGCTGCGTGGCCTGCGGCGGCACGTCGCCGGTCGCGGGCGGATCACCGGCGTGCTGCGGCCGCTGGCCGTCGACCTGCTTGCCGGGTCGGAATGGTTTGACGACACGATTCTTTACGACCGCCGCAGCCGTGATGCCGGCCTGCGGTTTTCCGCGGTCGTTCGACGACTGCGGGCCGATCGGGCCGATGTGGCGATCGTCGTTCCCAATTCGCTGTCGAGTGCGGCGCTTGCCGTCGCGGGAGGAGCCCGGCGACGAATCGGCATGGCCATGCACTGGCGGCGGTGGCTCCTTACCGATCCCGTACTGCCGCCCAGAAAGCATGGGCGGATCGAGCCGTTCTCTTCGGCGGCGTATCCCGTTCGCTTGGCCGAGCATCTGGGGATGCCGCCCGAACCGTTGCGGCTGGAGCTGGCCATTTCTCCCGAGGACCAGAGCCTCGGCGACGCTGTGCTCGCCCGCTTGTTCCCCAGCCCGCTCCCGCAGGGGCCGCTATTCGTGCTCAACGACGGGGCGGCGTTCGGGCCGGCGAAGCAGTGGGGTGTGGAGAAGGTTGTCGCGTTGGCCCGCCTGATTTTCGACCGGGTGCCGAACTCGCGGGTCCTGGTGCACTGCGGGCCGGGAGAACGCGACGAGGCCCGGGCCGTGGTCGAGGCAGCCGGTCACCCGGCCGTACAGAGCCTCGCAGGCGAGGCCCAGCTCCCCTTCGGCCTGTCGAAGGCCGTCATCCGTCGGGCGGCTGTGATCGTGACGACGGACAGTGGTCCGCGGCACATCGCCGCGGCATTCCAGCGGCCGACCGTGGTGTTGTACGGCCCGATGGATCCCCGTCTCAGTCGGGCCGCCCATGACCACCTCGTGGAGATGCGGCTCGATCTCCCCTGCTCACCGTGCGGCCAGCCGATCTGCCCGCTCAGGCATCACGATTGCATGCGGCTGCTTTCCGTGGAGGATGTGGGGGCCGCTGTTCTGAAACTCCTGGAGTCGACCCAATGATGCAGATGCTTGGAATGCTGGGGGCGATCGCCTTGACGGCGTTTTGTTGGGGGCTTTACGGTCCAGTGCTCCACTTCGGCCGCGAGGCCATGCAGTCGGCCCTGCGTCCCTTCGTGTGCGTGGGTATCGCCTACTTTCTCATTGCCGTGCTGATTCCGCTGGCGCTCCTGCGGCGTGGCGAGCGTGGTGGCTGGACCATCAAGGGAGTCACCTGGAGCCTTTTGGCAGGCACGGCCGGGGCGCTCGGGGCACTCGGCGTGATCCTCGCCCTGCGATTCGGTGGCAAGCCGATTTACGTGATGCCGCTGGTGTTCGGTGGCGCGCCCGTCGTCAACACGCTGCTCACGGCGTTTATGAACCGGGCCTTCAACCAGCTGAAGGCGCCCTTCCTCGCCGGTCTGATCCTGGTGGTCACCGGCGCCGTGACGGTGCTCGTCTTCAAGCCGCAGCCTCAGCCGCATGCCGAACCGGTCGCTGTGGTGACGGGGGCCGATGCCGCGGACGTGACGAGCGTGGCGGAGCCGAAGCCCGCGACCAGCGCCACGGCCGCATCCGGAGCGGAGCGATTTGTTGAGGTGCTGCTCTCGGTCGCTCTGGCGATGTTTTCCTGGGGAGCCTACGGGCCGGTCCTCCACCGTGGGCAAGGGGCGATGGGGGGTAGCCGCCTTCGGCCGCTCATCTGCATCGGTGCCGCCTACTTTCTGATTGCCGTGGTCGTGCCGCTCGCGTTGCTCGTGCCGCTGGGCGACACCGGCACCTGGGCCCTGCGGGGCAGCATGATGAGCATGGCTGCCGGGGCGCTCGGGGCGATCGGAGCGCTCGGCACGATTCTCGCATTCACCTGCGGCGGCAAGCCGTTCACCGTAATGCCGGTGGTGTTTGGCGGCGCCCCGGTGATCAACACGCTCGCCACG
>JBIKNV010000024.1:0-14615 GCA_044358475.1 Pirellulales bacterium
AAGCGGATGCAGCGGCGGGTGGCGAAGGGACCGACCGAGGAACTGCTGGCGAAACTTCGCGACCGCATCCCCGGCCTCGTCCTGCGGACCACCCTCATCACCGGCTTCCCGGGCGAGACCGAGGAGCAGTTTGACGAGCTGGTCGAGTTCGTGCGGCGGTGGCGGTTCGAGCGGCTTGGGGTCTTCACCTATTCGCTCGAGCCCGACACGCCGGCGGCCAGGCTCGAGGGTCACCTGCCCGAGGAGGTGAAGCAGCGCCGCCGCGACGCGGTCATGCGGGAGCAGCAGAAAATCGCCCACGCCCATGCCCGGGCCCAGGTCGGAGCCGTCGTCGATGTCATCATCGATCGGCAGAGCGATGAGCGGGAGGACGTGTGGATCGGTCGCACCCGGGCCGACGCCCCCGACATCGACTGCGTGGTCTATGTGACGGCGCCCGGCACGTCGGCCGCCCGGCCGCTGACGGGGATGATTCTTCCGGTCGAGATCGTCGCCTCCAGCGGGTATGACCTCGCCGGTGTGGTGGCCGAATGACCAACGCGTCGGCCCTGGATCGCGTGTGGACGGTGCCGAACCTTCTTTCGGCCGCGCGGCTGGGGCTGGCGATCGTGCTGTTTGTCGCCATCGAGCAAGCGTGGCACGGGATGGCGCTCGGGCTTTTTCTCGTTGCCGCCTCGACCGACTGGGTCGATGGCTGGTGGGCCCGACAATTCAATCAGGTGAGCCGGCTGGGGCGGATCTTCGACCCGCTCGTCGACAAGGTGATCATCTGCGGTGCCTATGTGCTCCTGGCGGCCGCACCGGCGACATCGATCGCACCGTGGATGGCGGTGGTCGTCGTGGTGCGGGAACTGGTCGTGACGGCGGTGCGGGCGGAGATGGAACGGGCTGGCCACGACTTTTCAGCGGCCCTGTCGGGCAAGCTCAAGATGGTGTTGCAGTGCGCTGCTGTCGCATTGGAACTGGCGGCACGGGCCTGGCCGGACTGGGAGCCGGCATCGGTCGGCATTCGGCCGCTGGCTACGATCGTGTCGTGGGCGGCGGTGATCGCCACCGTCTGGTCGGGCTTCGAATACCTCGTGGCTGCCCGCGGGCTGCTCACGGGGAGCAGGCCCCCCGCATGATGACGTCCGGCGACATTGCCCTGATGCTGCTGGCGCTGGCCGTGATGGCAGCGTGGCTTGGCAGCGGCTGGATGATGGTCGCCGTGGTGCGGCGGTTGCGGGCGGGACTTCCGATTGTGGCTGCCGAGCCGCAGCGGCCAGTGCCGTGGCGGGGGATCGACGTGATCGCGGCCGTCGCGATCATGATTTTGGCCCGGATCGTGGCGCAGGTGGCTATCAATGCCATCTGGAGGACCGCGCCTGGAGACGCTTCCGAGATCACTCCCCAGCCCGACATGACCTCCCAGTTGGTGGCCGGTGTGCTGGCGATGCTCGGTGGTGCGGCGGTCACCGCGATGATGCTCCTCCGCAACGGGGCGTCGCGGGCCGATCTCGGCCTGTGGCCCCTCGCGCCGGCCCGCGACCTGCGGCTGGCTGTGGGCGGTCTGGCCCTCGTGCTGGCGCCGCTCTTGGCCGTCGCCGCCCTGCTCAACCGGATCGTTCCCTATCAGCATCCGATCATCGACTATCTCAATCAGCACAGCGATCCGCTGGCGATTGCCGTGGTGGTCGTGGCGGCGATCGTCGTCGCCCCGATCGCCGAGGAGTTTCTGTTTCGACGCGTGCTGCAAGGCTGGCTGGAAACCCTTCCGCTTCCGCTCGGCCCGGCGACCGCCATCGGGCTGGCATCGCTGGCGTTTGCCGCGGCCCATGCCGGGCACGGGCTGGCTTGGCTGCCTCTGCTCGCCCTGGGGATCGTGCTGGGCGTGCTTGTCAGGCAAACCGGATCGATCGTGCCGGCCATCCTGCTCCATGCCCTGTTCAATGCGGTCAGCGTCGGCCTGCTGCTGCTGCAGCTCTCCGGATTGGTGCCCACGAACTGACCGGCAAAACGTCAGCAGCGAAGCGTTTCTCAAGCGGGCAGACGTGGCAAACCGATCTGGTCTCGGAGCCGGAGGATCGGGCACAATCCGGTGATCGTCCTCTGGGATTTCGCCGTGCATCGTCCGCTCCTCACCCGCCTCGTCGACTGGCTCACCTACGTGGCGGTTCGCGTGGCGATCTGCGTCGTCCAGTCGCTGCCCCGCAGCATGTGCGAACGGATTGCCCGGACGTCGGCCAACCTCCTGGCCAACCGGCTGCGAATCCGCCGTCGTGTCGTGCGTGACAACCTCCGGCAGGCCTTCCCCGAGTGGTCCGCCGAGCAGTGCCGCCAGGCCGCCTGCGGCATGTGGGAGCATCTTCTGTTGATGGTCGTCGAGATCGCCCATGCCCCGCGGGTCATCCGCAAGACCACGTGGCGGAAGCACCTGCGGATTCACGGCATGGAAGACATCGTCCGCACGATGTGGCTGGATCGGCCGAAGGTGGTGCTCTCCGGCCACTACGGCAACTTCGAGCTGGCCGCTTTTCTCTTCGGCGTGTTCGGATTCAAGATGTTTTCGGTAGCCCGGGAGCTCGACAACCCGCTGCTCGACCGGTTCGTCAACGAGTTTCGGGAGTCGCGGGGGCAGCAGATCCTGCCCAAGAAGGGCAGCGCTCCCGATGTGGCGATCGCGATGGAGCAAAACGGTGCGATCGGACTGTTGGGCGATCAGGCCGCGGGGCCGCGGGGCTGCTGGGTCGACTTCTTCGGCCGGCCAGCCAGCGTGCACAAGGCGATCGGCGTGTTTGCGCTTTCTGCCTCGGCGCCCGTGATGGTCTGCACGGCGACCCGCCGCAACAGCTTGTTTGACTACGACCTCCGGGTCGAAGGGATCGCCGATCCCGCGGAGGACTCGCCGGACACCGCCGGCCTCACCCCCCTCTCGCAGTGGTACACGAATCTCCTCGAGCAGGCGATCCGACGCGCACCGGCACAGTACTGGTGGGTGCATCGGCGATGGCGGGGAGCGCCGCCACGCGGTAGAGTGTCTCGCTCGGCGGCGTGACTGGCGGATCGACCCCGCGGTGCGTCGTGCCCGAACCTGCGCGGGGCCGCCCGATGGCCGACTGGATCGAAATCGCCACCCTCGACGAATGTCCGCCCGGCGCTAGCATCGAGCGGGTGATCGCCGGTCAGATGGTGGCCCTGGCCAATGTCGAGGGGCGGCTGCATGCGATCGACGGGCTCTGCCCCCACCAGGGCGGTCCGCTCGGCACCGGTGTGCTGTGCGGATCGATTCTCACCTGCCCCTGGCATGGCTGGCAGTTTGATGTCGTGGATGGCCGCCACCAGCTGTCGGCATCCGTCCGCCAGACGGTGCACGAGGTGGAGGTCCGCGATGGCACGGTGTTTGTCAGACTGGCCCGGGGGCGGGGGGCGGAGGCGTGATCGAGTTTCGCTGCTTCCGCAATGACGACCCGCCGCGTCTGGCCGACGTCTGGCGGTCGGCTGACCTGGGACCGGCAGCGATGCAGCCGATGACGTCGGCGCTCCTCGAGGCGGCGGTGTTCTCCAAGCCGTACTTCGATCGCCACGGCCTCTTCGTGGCCCTCGACGGGGAGCGGGCCGTCGGTTTCGCGCACGCTGCCTTCGGTCCCTCGACTGATCACGGCGGCATCGACACGACCGTGGGCACCACCCTGCTCGTGGCCGTCGTGCCGCATGCCGACCATGATGCGATCGGCAGGGGGCTCCTCGAGCGCTGCGAGGCGTATTTACGGAATCGCGGCGCCTCGACGCTCCTCGGCGGCGGCTCGGCCGATATGCGGAGTTTTTATCTGGGGCTCTATGGCGGGTCCGACCTGCCGGGCATCCTCGACTCCTCGTCCGACATGCAGGGAATCTTTCGACAGTCTGGATACGAGATAGGAGAGCGGATCGCCGTGTTGCGACGGCGGCTGGCCGGCTTTCGTCCGCCGATCAATCGGTTGCAGGTGGCCATCCGACGAAACACCGTGCTGCGGGTGATCGACGAGCCTACCCGCCGCACCTGGTGGGAGGCAGCCACGACGACCGGCATTGCCCTCCGGCGGTATGAACTGCGAAATCACTCCGAAGAGGTGCTCGGGACCGCGTCGTTGTGGGACATGCAGCCCCTGGCAGCGGCATGGGGGGTGACGGCCGCCGGGCTCTTGCATGTCGCGATCGAGGGACCGCGGCGGCGGCAAGGACTGGCCAAGTATCTTCTGGCCGAGGCGATGCATGACCTCGCGCAGGAGGGAGTTTCCTTGATGGAGACGCATGTCTCCACGAGCAACTCGGCCGCGCTTGCGCTCTTCGAGTCGCTCGGCTTCGAAACGGCCGAGTATGGGATCGTGTTTCGCAAGCCGGCGGGATGACCCCCAACCAGCGTTGCTGGCCACCGGGCTTGCGCCCGGGGCTGAGTGGAGGATGGCGAGGGTTTCGTAACGCCAGCCGCCGGGCGCAAGCCAGCGGGATAGTGGCGAATCAATCGGCAGCGAGCGATTCGACGTGCGCCTTCACGGCCGCCGAGCAGGCGGTCATCGAGCCCTCGGTGCGGACGAGCCGCACCGGCAGCGGGGCCGTCTTCCCGTCACGGCGGAGATCGGCCAAGTAGTCCTGCAGAATCTCGCGCCGCTCCGGCGTCGTGTGGAGCATCCAGTGCACCCAGCACCAGGCTTCCGCGTAATGGTCCTGTGACATGTCGCCCGGGCCGGCAAGTGCCTCCAAGGCATCGAGGTTGGGCTGCCATGTTCCCTCGAGCAGGCGGCCGCAGAGGTGGGCGACGTGCTCGCCATGCATGCCGCTTTCGCTCCGCGGCCGCTCGAAGTATTCGGCGATGCCCTCGTCGAGCCAGAGCGGCACGGTCGGTACGACTGCATGCACGTAGCCGTGCGTCGTCTCATGCCGCAGGTCTTCCGCGATGCGGTCCTGCCAGGCGGCATAGACCGAGAGCGTCGTATCGGTCTCGACAAAAAAGGCTCGTCGGGCCGGAAATCCGGGAAACTGTCGGGCTACGAAGGTTTCGTAGCGGCCCGCATTCTCGAAGAGGTAGAGATGCACCGGCTCGTCGGAGATGGGGAGGCCGAGATCCTGACTGACGTCTGTCCGCATCGATTCCAGTTCGCGGATCATCCGATGCTGCTCAGCGAGCGGGAAGTCGGCATGGATGACAAGCTGCCCGGCGACGACCTCGTTGCGGTCCGGCAGGTCGCCGCTGGCAGGCAGCAGGGCAGCGGCCGCTGTGACCAGTGAGCCGCCGCTCGACACCGCAGCGGCCTGCCAGGGGGCGGTCTGCCAGGCCCTCAGGCAGCCACCGCTCAGCGGCAGGCAGACGATGAGCAGGCTCACGCGAAGAAATCGTGGACAACGCATCGCAGACCACCGGCTCCATGAGGGATTGGGATGCTAGCAATGCGGTGGTTCTTCACCAAGGCCATCCGCTGCGGGATTGAGGCGGTGGAGTGTGCCCATCAAGGCCTCCACGGAGAGCGGTTTCCCCAGCACGGCAGTGGCACCGGCCTCGAGGGCAGCCCGTACCGAATCGCCCCTGGGGAACGATTCCACGAGGACGATTGCCAGCTGCGAGCGGTTGGCGGCCAGGATGCCGAGCCAGCCGAGGGTATCGGCGGTGAGGGAGCCGACATCCCACACGAGGACGTCCGCCGCCTCGTCGAGAGGGGGACGGCCGCAGCGCGTCGTGCCAACGACGCCGCCCGCGAACGGCACCAGCGCTGCGATGCCGTCGGCATCCATCGGTGTCGATGCCACCACCGAGACCGCCAGCGGTTTCCGTGGACAGGCGGTCATGATCCCCAACAGACGTTCGTCGCGACGCGTGGCGGCAGGCGTGGCAAGCGTGCCGGCGCGACCGGAATCCCATGCCATAAACCAGGTTTCGACGCGGCCAGGCAGGTCATACCAAGGCACTTCCTCAATGCCGGAAAGGGGTGGTCCGCTGCGTCGCCGGCCTTCCACGAGGCTCGAGGCGACCGACACGATCGGCATGAGCGGCCATGCTCGCGACAGTGTCACGGCGTCTTCGAGTGTCCAGCGCGTTGGCCGATCGGTGGCCAGGATCGCCAGCCGCGGAGTGGTTGGGTCGTGGGCGGCCGCAACGGCAGCTTCTGCCGGGTTTCCAAACGATCTCAGTGGCGTCTGCCAGCGGGAGAGCGTGGGCTGAACCCATCTGCGGGCCAGCCGCAACTCTTCGGTGTCGGCGCTGCCGATCCAAAGAGCAGGTCGCGATGATGCGGGCTGGCAGGGCGGGGCATGCATGCTTGCTACACTACCGGCTCACGGCTGGGGCCGCCTACGGCAAGGATGCCATCCGGCATGGCGGCCGCGTTGCAATTGCGGGAGAGCGAAGGCCTGGCAGAATGCGAAGAGGCTGCGGCGACGATTTTGTAAAAAATCGCTGTTGACTCGCCGGGATCACGAAATCGCCTCAAAAAGTGGGTTGACCGTCTCGCGGCCCGTCGCACAATGACGCCCGATCGCTGGTCATGGATGACCCGCGGCTCGTCATCGGCAGGAGGCCGTCATGCACACGTCGAAGCGTGAAGAGTGGCATCGTGAGGGTGGGGTCCGGCTCTCGGATGTGGTGCCCGAGGCCCGATTCCTGGCCTGTTCGGAAATTTTTGTCGGGCGGTGCTGCGACGACCCGGACCTCTGCGGCCCGGGAGACGTGTTCATCGCTCGCGAAGCCGCGTTCGGCGAAGCCAATGAGGCAGCGCGTGTCGCGCTCGCCAACGGGGCCGCGGCTATCATTTCCGAATCGATCGTCCCGACTGGCGGCCTGCCGCTGGCGATCGTGCCCAATGCGGATTGGGCCTACGCGCGGCTGTGCCATGCCTTGGCCGGCGACCCGGCCCGGCGGCTGCGGGTGATTGCCGTCACGGGCACCAGCGGCAAGACGACCACTGTCTGGCTGACGGCAGCGGTGCTGGCCGAGGCCGGCCTGCGGGTGGGTGTGGTTTCCGACCTCGGCTGCCTCGACGCCTCCGGCATGGACGTCGAGCGGGGCGGCGTGGAGGATGCCGCGGCCCTCGCCGCCTGGCTCGAGCGGCTGGCGGCCAGCGGCTGCACGCATGCCGTTATCGAAGTGTCGAGTCGCATGCTCGCTGCCTATGTGCTTGCCGGTGTGGAGTGCGACACGGTCGTGGTGACCAACCTTGCCGACGCCCATCGCGACTTGCACGGGTCGCAGGAAGCCTACCATGACATCAAGGCGCGGATCCTCGACAGCCTGTCGGATGACGGCTGCCTGATCGTCAACGGCGACGACGAGCGACTGCAGCGGTTTGTAACGCGATGCTCCACGGAGCGGCCTGCGGCCGGCACGATCACGGTCGGATTTCATGCCGGCGACCTCACTGCCACTCCGATCGAGCGGAGCCTGTTTGGCCAGACCTTTCTGATGCATGCAGGCAGTCACACGATCCCCGTGGCGGTGGCCCCACCCGTGGCGTCGTTCGTGCGGAACGCGCTGCTGGCCGCGGCTGTCGGCGTCCGGGGACGAGTGCCGCTCGAGCGTATCGCCCGCGGCATCGAGTCGGCCGGGTGTGTCTCGGGCCGCGTGGAGCGACTCGACCGTGGCCAGGACTTCGCGGCCTTTCTCGACCTCCCTACGTCGGGCCACGCGCTGGCATCCACGCTGGCCAGCCTGCGGAGGCTCACCCCAGGACGGCTGGTGCTCATCGCCGAGGAGGGCATCGCTGATGCACTCGGAGGCCTGGGCCGCTTCGTGACCCGATCGGCAAAGTGGTGTGACGACTGCCTCATCGCGCCGGCCAACATCGCCGCAGAGGAGGCCGGTGACAGCGTCGTGGCCGCCTACGCCCGCATCGATCGGACGCTGGCCGGGCTCGGTGCCGGGGACTGTCTTCTCGTGTTTGGCGATGTGCTGCGGGAGGCCTCGCCCTCGGGTGACCCCGAGAGTGGAGAGCTTGGGCTCGTCGATGTGGTCGATGGCTGGCTGCAACTGGCCCACCCACCGCGGCAGCCAGCGGGCCGCCGTGCTGCCTAAGCAGTTGCCCCGTGTGAGGAAGCACCGGCACGAAACCGGATAGACGCGATCCGGCCGCTGCGGCACAATTTGCCCCGGTGGCGAGGCCCGCTGAAACGGGGTTCGCCGCGGCCGTTTCGCGTTTGTCCTTTGTTTCCGAAGTTCGGGAATCGTTCATCATGGCAGCCGGCTCAGAGTCAGCGTCCAGCGGCACGCCCTTCGATGACCTCGGCATCGCCGTGGCCAGTCGTGAACCGCTCGCCCCCCATACCTGGCTGGGAATCGGTGGAGCCGCCGGCTACTTCTGTGAGCCCGTCGACGTCGATGCCCTCGGCCGGATCGCTCGTCGCTGTCATGAGCGAGACATTTCGTTGCGGGTGATCGGCGGTGGTTCCAACGTCCTCGTGTCGTCGGCTGGCTATCCCGGCATGGTGGTGCGGCTCTCCGCGCCGGCATTCTGCACGATCGCCGTGGAGAAGCCGGCCATCACCGCCGGCGCCGGAGCCAAGCTTGTGCATGTGGTGTCAGCTGCCGTGCAGGCAGGGCTCGCCGGGTTGGAAATGCTCGTCGGCATTCCGGGCACGGTGGGAGGCGCTGTGGTGGGCAACGCCGGGAGTCGGGGCGGAGACGTAGGGGCTCGCGTCATCGCGGTGACGGTGATGCTTGCTGACGGCACGCTTGAGACCCGGCAGGGGAGTGCACTCGCGTTTCAGTCGCGCTGGAGCAATCTCGACGACGTGCTCGTGATCGCCTGCCGGTTCGAGCTCGATGAGGAAAGCCCCGACCTCCTGACGAAGCGAATGCAGAAGCAGTGGATCGTGGAGCGGTCGGAGCAGCCATCGGGCACCCGTGCGGTGGCGATGATGTTCAAGGATCCGCTCGGCACGACGGCCGAATCGCTGATCGAGCAGGCAGGGGGCCGTGACATGCGGGTCGGTGCAGCCTCGGTGTACGGTCCCCATGCCAACTATGTCGTGGCGGGAGCAGGCTGCTCGAGCGATGACGTCCGTGGTTTGGTGGAACGTGTCCGGTCGGCAGTGCGTGACAAACTGGGCGTCGAACTGACGCCGCTCATCGAGGTGTGGTGAGCAGGGCCGCGAATCAGGCGCGGCCTGAGGCTGCAACGAGGGCTGCAAAGAGCGAGGTGCGTGACGGATGGGCGGTCGAGATGGCGTTTCCCGCCGGGCATCCGAGCCGAGTGCGCCGCGTGGCGGCATGTGGACAGCCCTCTTTGCCGGCCGACAGGCGGGCTGGGGGGCGATCGCCGTGGCGGCAGCGGCGGTGGCGGGCGGGCTTGTGCTCTGGTCGCGCGTGAGCGACGACGTGCGGTCAGACAGTGGGTATGTGCTCGAGCCCACGGCGATCGAGGTGACCGGCCTCGCCCCCTGGGTGCGGGTCGATCTCAAGGGTGAGGCCCTGCGAAATGCCAGCCTCGACGGTCGGCTGCCGCTGGATGATCCCGAATTACCGCGGCGGCTGGCCCGAGCCTTCGACATGCATCCCTGGGTGCGCCGCGTGGTACGGGTCGATCTTGACCACCCGGCCCGGGCCGTCGTGGAAGTGGTCTGTCGGGAGCCGGTCGCGATGGTGAGTGTGACGGGCGGACTGCTGGCGATCGACGCCGAGGGTGTGGTGTTGCCCAGCGCCGACTTCACGGCGGAAGACGCCGCCCGCTATCCGCGGATCGTCGGCGTGGTCACGAGCCCACAGGGCCCGGAGGGCTCGCCGTGGGGAGATCCGGTCGTCGAGGAGGCAGCGGCCCTCGCCGTGGCGATCGGGCCGGAGTGGAAGGATCTCAATCTCGTCGAATGCCGCGCGACCGCCGAGCAGGGGAAACGGGCGTGGATGTTGGTGGATGATGCGGGCGGCACGATCCGGTTTGGGTCGGCGCCGGGTCGCGAGGTTGCCGGTGAACCATCGGCGGCGGGCAAGGTGGCGCGGCTGCAGGCGCTTGGTGAGGTCGAGGGCGAGGTCGACCTGACGACGGCTCCGTCAGATGATGGTCTGCCCGTCACGATTCCGGAGTAGCACGTCGGCGGAATCACCGAAGAAAACGCCGGGGGCGGGTGAGGCCTCGGCTTCGGGATGCGAGGATACGCATACTCGCCTCGACCTCACCCGCCCCCGGCTTCACGGTCTGGTGTGAGGTGGTGTCCAGCTTGTATGGCACGCGATTACTCGATTACGAGTTTGCGGATGGCCTGAAACGCCGCGTGGTCGGCGGAGCGGCACGACTCGAACAGAATCGCCTCGGTCGTCGTCAGGATCGCTCCGGCTGCTTCGAGGCGCCGCAGACCGATGTCGTGATCGAGGGAGTGACGTGATGACACGGCGTCGACGGCGATGAAGACCCCGTAGCCGGCGCCGAGGAGATCGAGGGCGGTCTGCGTGATGCAGACGTGGGTCTCGAGGCCGCAGAGGATGACCGCTGCGGTTGCGGCCGGAATGGCCTGCTCGAAGGAGTGGCAGCCGCAGCAGCTGAAGCTGGTCTTCTCGATCGCTGGTGGAAGTTTGTCAGACAGGGCGGGCGGCGTGCGTCCGAGGCCCTTCGGGTATTGCTCCGTGAGAATCGTCGGCACGCCGAGAAGACCGGCGGCCGTCGTCAGTCGCAACGATCGCGAGACCACCTGCTCGGCGGCGGGCATCACTGCCAGGAGCTTTTCCTGGATGTCGACGACGCAGACCAGTGAGGTGGCAGGCGTAAGCCGCATGGAGCTCTCGAAAACGTGGTGGAGGGGAATGGCGTCGGAACAGGACTATGCGATCATACCGCCTGGTTCAGTCTCACGGCAGTGATGATCGCGGCGTGCGCGACGCCATGGCTGGTGAAAGAGAGCCGGCGGCCTGTTTCGGAGGTGATTGCGATGTCGAGGTCGAGGCGATCGGCCGGCAGGGCATCCGCGATTCGTTCCGGCCACTCCACGAACGTCCAGACGCGGGCGTGCGGCCGGGCCGCTGTGGCATCGTCCCAGCCGATCTCGCGGAGGTCGTCCAGACCGCTGAGCCGATAGAGATCGGCATGCACGATGTGGACCGGGGGGCTGGCTGCCGGCGCATCGTGGAGGTGGATGAGGCCAAACGTGGGGCTCACGACCTCCCTCGGATCGATGCCGACGGCCGCCGCCACGGCCTTCACGAATGTCGTCTTGCCGGCGCCCAGGTCGCCATGGAGAGCAACAAAGGCATGGGCGGGCAGGCAGGCTGCGAGACGCGTGGCAACGCCTCCCAATGCAGCCTCGTTGGCAATGGTGATCGCTGCCGCAGAAGATTCAGCTGCCGAAGTCATGAATGAATCCTCGGGGTGTAAGCGGTTGCCGCTCACCCTCGGCATCGATGGCAAAGAGGCCCGGCTCCCTGATCACCTCGCCGATCACCGCCGGCGCGAGACCGGCGGGCGGGTCAGCGACGAGCCTCTGGGCCTCTTCCGGCGGCATCGCCAGGAGAAGCTCAAAGTCTTCGCCATCGGCGAGGGCATGGTCGAGCGGGGTGCGGCCGTCGCCTCGTATGCGGCTCATGGTGACGGCGTCGTCATGGATTGGCACGGCCACCAGATCAATCAGGCAGCCGGTGCCGCTGGCCGTCATCATCCGGGAGAGATCGAGCGAAAGGCCGTCGCTGATATCGATCGCGGCGTGCACGGCAAACCGCTCGGCGATCTCCAGGGCCTCGCGGCAGCGGGGCTGCACGCAAAGATGCCTGCCAAGCAGGCTGCCGCCACAAGGAGCGGTGACCACGATCAGGTCGCCGGGGCAGGCCCCGTCCCGCCGCCAGGCCCGCCCTGGCGGGACACTGCCGAGCGCTGTCACGCTGATGACGAGCGGGCCATCCCAGGCGTTGGTGTCGCCGCCGGCGAGGGCCACGTCGTGTTCCAGCGCGAGGGCAGCGAGGCCTTCGTGGAGACCCTCGGCGAGGGAAGCCCCGGCCGTGCGGGGCAGGCAGACGGCCACGACCGCTGCCTCTGGTCGGGCGGCCATGGCAGCCAGGTCGCTCACGTTCACCGCCAGCGCCTTGTGGCCCACCTGCCGGGGTGTGCAGTCGGGGCCGAGGATGAAGTCGACGCCCTCGGTGAGCATGTCGACCGTGATCACCGTCCGCCGCATAGCGGGGGGGCGCAGCACGGCCGCATCATCGCCCGGGGGCACTTCCAGACGGTGATGCGGCGGGAGCCGCGGCAAGAGCCAGTCGACAAAGTCAGTTTCCATCCCGCGAATTGTCGGCGGCGCACGACGGGCCGGCAAGCGGGTCGGCGAGGATAACTGGAGGAGGACAGGCTGAAGCCTGCCCTACCGCAAGATCGTGTCGGACGTGATGTGGCCGAAGAGGGTGTCGCGGCCGCGAAGCACATAGAACTTGATGGGCCCGAGATTCTCCTCGTTCACCTTGTCGAGCACATAGGAAATGTTGTCGGGAGCAATCGTTTCCCAGACATGGAGGCCCACGAGGATATCGCCCTCCCGAATGCCCTGGGCGGCAGCCGGCCCGTCGCTTCGCACCTCTGACACGAGCAGTCCGCCCCGGTAGCGAGCTTGCAGCTTCTGCACCTTCACCGACGGCACCGTGAGCACTCGCAGGCCCAGCTGCTGCCAGCATCGCTCCTCGAGCGAGAGCTTCTGCGGCCGGGCGGCAGCCAAGGGGAGCTCAATCTGCTCCTCACCATCGGCTCGCACCACGATCACAGGCACCCGTTCCCCCGCCTTGCGGCCGAGCAGTGCCCGCTCCACGTCGAGCTGGCTCATGATCCGACAGTCGCCGATCCGCGTGATCACGTCGCCGGCCCGCACGCCGCAGCACTCGGCCGGGCTCTCGCTGTGAACCACGTCGACAACCACGCCGGCGCTGCCGTCGTGCCGGCGGGCGACGATGCCGTGCCACGTCTTCGCGACCCGCTCCACCGACATGAGCTCGGTGACCACGGCGAGAGCGCGGTCGATCGGGATGGCGAAGCCGATGCCCTGCGCGCCGGCCCGCACCGCCACGTTCACGCCGATCATCTCGCCGGCGATGTTGAGCAGCGGGCCGCCGGAATTGCCGGGATTGATCGAGGCATCGGTCTGGATGAGGTCATCGTAGCGCTGTGTGCGGCTCACCTCGACGTTGCGGTGGAGGGCCGAGATGATGCCCCGCGTGACCGTATGCTCGTAGCCGAAGGCGTTGCCCAGAGCGAGTACCGTCTCGCCGATCATCAGGTCGCTCGACGTGCCAATGCGGATCACGGGCAGCGGCTCGTCGACGTCGATCTTGAGCACGGCCAGGTCGGTGCGGGGATCGTGCGACACGAGCTGGCCCGCCACGGTCTTTCCGGAGGCGAGTGTCACTTCGATCCGCTTCACGCCCTCGACGACATGGTAATTGGTGACGACGTAGCCCCGGTCGTCGATGATCACGCCGGTGCCCATGCCGTTGACTCGGCGGAGGTCGGCGGCCGATTCGTCGTCGGTGCCCACGACCAGCTTCTGGCCGTGGATGTTGACCACGCTTTCACGGGTCGACTCGATGGCCCGCACGATCGCGGTCCGCCGCAGTTCGAGAGAGTCAGCCGCTGCGGCCGGATGGGCCGTGACCACGGGCAGCAAGGCCACCCCGATCAGTACGACACTCCAGACAGACCGCATAGGCACCACATCCCCGCTTCACGCCCGTGCCGGGGCAGCGGCCTGCATGCGTGCGAAGCCCCACCGCCGTCATGTGACTGGCATCCAACCACGAAAGGGATCGGACGGCCGCGGGATGGGGATCACGTGGGTGGCCGACAACCGGCACACCTTCCCAGCCACCGGCGGGGAATCGGTGCAATCGTTACTGCTTGCCCGAGCCGGGGCTTTTGCCCTGGTCGGATTCCGTCGAGGGGCCGGCGACCAGCAGAGGCAGCACCTGAAGCACGAGAAACAGCACCAACGCCGCGAGCACAAAGCCGGGCCAGGCGCCGGCGATCCGCTCGCCAAAGGCCCAGCCCGCCTCCTTCGCGATGCCGCCGACGAGAGCGGCCAGAATCAGGACGAAGAGTGCGGCGAGCACGATACCGCATCCGAGCGAGGCCATCGTGCCCTTGAACGTGCCGATCTCCGAGAATTCCTCTTGATGAAGATCGATCGCACGCCCCTTCGCGAGACTGCGGGGAACGGTTTCCGTAAGCTCGATCGCCCGTGCCGCATCGGCCCAATCGGCGGGGGCAATGGCCGTCGGCGAGGCTTCGGTGGCTCGTGAGCACGCGGTGCGCAGACGCTCGAGCATGACGCCGCCGCGGTCGAACGGAGCACGTATCGGCGGGGCGGCGGCGGCCGGGCCATCCCACCCCCATGCGGAACCGTCGGATGGAATCGTGACACACGTCGAGCCGCGTTCCTGGACGAGCGTCACGAGGAGCGCTGGCGGGGCACCCCGGACCACGCTCCACCGCACCGGCGGCTGTGCACTGCCGGTGAACTCAACGGCCAGCGTTGGCCAGGCGGTATCGGGCGTGCCCCCGAGCGTGCCCAGCCGCTGGGGATCGCCGCCGAGCACGCGCACGAGGTCAATATCCCGCGCCAGTTGCCGCAGCACGGCCTCCCGCGAGCGATCCGGCATCCGCCGCTCCAGGGTGATCGTCTCGATCGTGCCGAGCGGGTGGCCTTTGGCAATG
>JBIKNV010000400.1:0-3359 GCA_044358475.1 Pirellulales bacterium
CAGGCTTCGCCGATCACCGCATCGACCAGCGGCGGTGAGCCCGGCAACTGGAGTTCGGCAAGCGGTCCTCCCGTCGGCCCGGCGGCGCCGGGCCAGTGCAACAGGTGGAGCGGCACACAGCCCCATTCCCGACCAAGGCCCTCCGGATGCAGCCGCCCATACACCACCCGCGGCTGCTCCCCCACCGTGGCAAACCCATCCACCTCCGGCTCAATCAGCGTCTCCAAAACATCAGTCAGCCGATCACCCGCCAACCGCACAATGGCCCGTGGCCCGCCGACGGGCACCGTCGCGGCAGCGACAATCAAGTCGGTGGGGAGAGGGTTCACAAATGGGGCCATGCAGCGACCGACTCTCTATCGCGAGTATCGGCTGTATTTTCATCGTCATGCATCATCGCTTCATCCGTGAGGGGCTGCCCATGCCCCAGGAGCCGGCCTTGGCAGCGAGCGAAGGCAGGATGCCCTGAGCGAACGTCCGGCGAAGGGGCATGGGCAGCCCCGAACCGCCGCAAGCTCCACCCAGTACCACTGTATCACCGCTTCTTCCGCGACTCGCGTTTCTGTCGCGCCGCATCGGCTGCTCCGACGGTCGCCTTGCCTTTGCCGGCCGGGCTGAAGATCGCATCGATCGTCTTCTTCGGCGTGGTCACCGCCCCGGTGGCGGCCGGCGTCGCCTGCGGTAGCAGCAGTCGCTCGCCGATGCCCCACAGGCTCGACGCGATGAAGTACAGACACAGGCCGCAGGGCACTTTGAAGAACATCAACGCCATGAACCACATCATGTACTTCATCACCTGCTGCTGCAT
Organism: Pirellulales bacterium; assembly: GCA_044358475.1. Lineage (GTDB taxonomy): Bacteria > Planctomycetota > Planctomycetia > Pirellulales > UBA1268 > CACORA01. The sequence continues at coordinate 809 of JBIKNV010000400.1, forward strand.
CTGGGCCTGCTCGTCGAGCGCCGGTGGCATGAAAAGCTTCTGCTGCCAGAGGAACAGGCCGATGGTGGCCAGCGGGAACAGGTTGAGGAAGGGACCAAGCCAGCCCTCCGGCGCCGTGAGAAATCCGGGCAGGTAGTTCGACCAGTCGAGGAACATGTCGGGGGCGGCGAGGTTGGAGCACCAGCGGATCGCCGAACTGAAGAGAGGCGCCTGCCGGAGCTCCACGTCGGTCGCCAATGACCGGTAGAGGCCCATGAAGATCGGGATCTGGATGAAGACGAGGAGGCAGCCGCCCATCGGGTTGTAGTCGTGCTTCCGCCATAGCTCCTGCGTGGCCTGCGTCCGCTTCTGGGGATCGTTCTTGTACTTGTCCGCGATCGCCTTCATCTCCGGCTGCAGCAGTTGCATCTTCTGCGACGACACTGCCTGCTTGCGGCTGATGGGAAACATCGCGCCGCGGACGATCACGGTCAGGAGCAGGATCGCGACTCCATAATTGCCGATGATCGCATGGATGGCGTGGAGAACCGCGATCAGGGGGCGGGCCACCCAGCCAAACCAGCCGTAGTAGACAAGGTCGTCCATCGTCGCGCCTGGAGTGCCGAAACCGGCGAGCAGCTCCGGTCGCTTCGGACCGGCGAAGATCTCGTAGCGATGCACAACGGGGGCATCGGGCGCGACCGTGATCGGCTGGGATACCAGCCGGCAGGTGACGTCGACCAGCTTGCGTCGCGCCGCCTCGGGGATGTCGCCGGCGACGAGGGGTCGCACCTCTTCCAGCCGCGGAGCCTCCGGCCCTTCGGCTGTGGGAATAACCGCCGACGCGAAGTAGAGCGAGTCAACGCCGGCGAACGAGAGCGGCTTGGTATCGAGCACGGCAGTGGCTGGATGGGCGAGCGCCCCATCGGCCATCTTCAGGCCGCTCACGAGCGTCGATGGCTCACCGACGAACCGCATCGCCACGTCACGAACCGCGAGCGACCCCCAGTCGCGGGCGATGCGGGCGGCATACCACCAGCCTTCAACGGGAAGCCCAGTGGGGCCGTCGAGTGCGTACACCACCGAGGTGGTCCGTCCGGTCGACGACAGTTCGACCGAGAGGGCGAGCCGATAGCCTACTTCCCTGCCGGTGTCATTAACGTCCGGCACGGCGACATATTCCTTGGCTACCACGAGCCCGCCCGGGAGCCGCCGCGTAAACCGCACCCGCTCACCATCACTCGACGGCTCGAGTTCCCAGTCGATTTCCTGCAACTCCTGCCCGGGCACCTCGGTGAAGAGCTCGGGCCGCTTCGAGCCGTCGCGGGACTCGAGGGACAGCCGGAATGAAAACGGGTCGCACGGCTGCCCACGCGGATCGGCGACGGGCTGCGTCTCGAACTCGGGCCGCACCACTTCCAGTGGACGGCGGGTGAGCGTGGCCTGCACGGAGAGCGGGGCACCCTCGCGCACCAGACCGATGGCCACCGTCTGCCGCGGTTTTGTCTTCGCGAGAGTCTCGTGGAGGCTGCGGGCGTCGGGGATCGTGACACCGTCGATGGTCGTGATCACGTCGCCTGCGCGGATGCCAGCGGCGGCGGCAGGCGTGCCGGCCCCGACCACACCGACGCGACAGCCATCGGCAGCGGCCTCCACGGCGAGGTGTCCCAGATAGCCGGTGCGGTCGTCCTGATCGTGAAACTGGCTGCCGGCCAGTTCGATCCGCTGCACGGCAGCCCCGCGACTGGTGAGCGTGACAAGCATCTTGAGCGGCCCCTCGGGATCGAGCGAACCAAGCGTGCGAAACGTCCGCTCCGCGGCCGGCGCCGGCGCATCATCGTCAGCCGCCACGTCGCCCGTCGGCTCAGCGGTCAGCGCAGCCCGATCCTTCGTCGTCTGTTCCGCCGGAGCCCCCCCCGCCGCGACCGCATCGGGCTCAGCCTGCGCCGCCACCTCCGCCTCGGCCTCGACGGCCGGGGGCTTCGGAAACAGGTAGGCCTGCAGCAGTTGGCTTCCCAGCACAATCGCCAGCGAGATCGCAATAAAAGAGGCGTAACGGCGTTCCACAGATTCTCCTTGATCATCGCCCCTGGGCGAGTCGGTCACCGAGGAAGTTGTCGAGGTCGGGGATCGCGTGAATTTTTTCCCGCGTCGTCTCGAAGGGATACTCGACCCGCCGATATCGCACGGCATCATCCTCGAGGATCAGATAGCAGGCCCGCCGGTCACCGTCCCGCGGCTGGCCGACCGACCCCACGTTCACCATCGCCTTGGAGTCTGGCAAAGGAAGCCGGCATTCCGTTTCCCCGGATCGCAGCGTCGGCGCCGTGAAGTCGGGCGTTGGCGTGAACACTCCCGGAATGTGGGTGTGACCCTGGAAGCAGTAGCGGTTGATCAGTTCGAAAATGTGTTCCAGCTTCAGGGGATTGTAGATGTCTTCGGGAAACACGTATTCGTCGAGGGGCCGCTTGGCGGATCCATGGACGAAGAGGAGGTGCCCCTCGGTGTGGGTGCGGGGCAGCTCACCGAGGAAGTCGGTGAGCTGATCATGGGCATGCTTGGGCTGCCGGTC
>JBIKNV010000324.1:0-3913 GCA_044358475.1 Pirellulales bacterium
AGAAACATGGCCGACCCCCCAGTCGCACACCGCCGCACACCGCCTGATACTGAGGTCTATGAGGCCTTTCTCGGCCTCTACTCGCGGGAGCAGGCCCGAATTCAGGCGTTTATTCGCACCCTCGTGCCCGACCCGGCCGATGCCGACGACCTGTTTCAAAAGACGAGCCTCGTCATGTGGCGGAGTTTTGCCACGTTTGAGCGGGAAAAGCCGTTTCTCCCTTGGGCGTTCGGCGTGGCCCGCCACCAGGTGCTGATGCACTGGCGGACCCGGCGCCGCGATCGACATGTCTTTAGCGAGGCGTTTCTGGCGACGTTGGCGGATGAGGCGGGCGAACGGCTCGTAAGCGAGGGGCCGTCGCTCGCCGACCGGCAGCGGGCCCTCGACGCCTGCGTCGAGCAGCTCCCCCCGCGACAGCAAGAGCTGGTCCGCCGCTTTTATGGAGCCAACGAACCGGCCGGGGCGATCGCCACCTCGTGGAATCGCAGCGTGCATGCGGTGTACAAGGCGCTCAAGGTGATGCGGAAGGCCCTCGAAGAGTGCGTCGCGCAGCGGCTGACCCTGCTCGGCGACGAGGGCCCGCCGCTGGCCGAAGGCCTGGCATCCGACTGACCGCGTTTCACCCCGAATCGCCGCAAGAAAAACGCAATGACTCCCCTGCCCCTCACAGACGACGACTTCGAGAGCCTCGTGGCCAACATGCTGCATGGCACGGCCGCGGCCGCAGAGGCCAGCCGACTGGAGGCGATGCTCGCTGCCGATCCAGTGCGGCGCACGATCTACCTCGACCGCGCGATTCTCCATGCCCAACTCGCGGCCACACCCGTGGCACTGGGGCTGATGGGCCGCACGTCTCCGCACCCACCACGTGTGGCGATCGGTCGCGCCGACGGGGCGCCCCCGCCTCTGGTGTCGGCCGGCAACCTGGCTCGTGGCGTCCTGGCGATGCTGGCAGCCTGCGTGATGTTTTTGCTGGCCCTTTCCGGCCGAGACAATTCGATGCAAACGATCGCCGGCGGCTACGACACGCGGCAGTTGCCGTCGGAGACAGTCGGGACGTTTGCACAGGCTGCTCTCAGCAGCGCTCCGTTGGTTCGCGCCACGCTCTCCGCTGCCGCGCAGCCCAGCCGGCTTCGCATGGCGACCGGGGCCGATGTCGAGCTCGATGCCCCGGGCGTGTTTGGGCTCGTGTCGAGCGAGGCCGGCGTGTTGTTTGCGGGGGGCGTGTGGGCCCGCGTAAACGCTCCTGAACAGTCGTATTCAGTCGAAGCAGCAAACCTCCGCATCGTCGATCGCGGCACCGAATTTCGCGTCGATCGCATCGACGACGACCGCATCGCGGTGACTGTGCTCGACGGCGAGGTGGAGGTGCAATCGCGGCTGCGGCTGCCGCTTGTGTATTGGTCATTCGACGATTTCGCCGCTGGCGGCCAAACGGCGACCGACGCGATCCACTCGCTCACCGCCGTCGCCGGGCCGGCTGTTCAGCCGATCGCGGTCATGATCGGTGGGGCGGCGTCGCTCGACAACTCGGGTGCCGCCTCGCTGCGGGTCGAGGCGGGCACGGGCGACAAGATCGGCACCGGCCTCCTCTCGTTTTCGACCGGGATCTCGATCGAGGCGTTGATCGTGTCGCAGTGGAGCGGCAAGCCCTTCGACTACGACGAGATCTGGCGGAAGGAAGACGGCAACAGCCGCGTGCTGCTCTCGTTTCAGAATGACCGCTCCAAACACGCCGGCTTCTCGGTGCCGCCAGTCGCTCCCGGCCCGTGCCTGGCATTTGGGATGCAGATCACCACACCCGGATCCGCGGCGCCTCGCTACGACGAACTCGACATGCCGCTCGATGGCCGCGACGGCCGACCGACGCTCGCCGAGCTGACCGACGGTCGGCCGCACCACGTGGTGGCCACCTTCGATAGCTTCACCGGCGAGAAGGCGATCTTCATCGACGGTCAGTTGCGGTTTTCGCATACCTACCCCGCTGGCAGCTTGATCGTGAGCGGTGGCCCGGAGCCGGCCTTCATCGGCAGCCATCGGGGCACCGAAAACTTCACCGGTGCGATCGACGAGTTGAGCCTCTACGATTTCGCCCTCACGGCGGAGGAGGTGGCGGAGCATTCCCGCCGGCTGCTGGCGGGTGAGCCGGCGATCCCGCCGGCGGCGATGGTGCGAACGGTGGCGGGCGACCGTCCGCTGCATTGGCAGGGCATCACGCGGCTGGTCGAGGGCCAAACCCGCGTCTTTAGCCAACGCTCCGGCCTGCCGGTGGAGTGATCCGCCTCCACGGCGGCACTTGACGCCATTTTTATACGCCTGTACACTTTTCCTCCACGAACATCTTCCGCATCTACGAAGATTTCAAGGCCACCCTCGGCGATGCGGCCGCCAAGTCCCTCGCGCAGACGCTCGGGGCGATGTTCGAGGAACTGCGGGATACGGTGACCAAGGAGGATTTCCGGATCCTTCGGGAGTCGATCGACGCAAATGTCTCTCGACTCGACGGAGCGATCACCAGGCTGGCCGAGGCCCAGGCTCGGACCGAAGTCAAGGTTGGAGAGCTGGCTGAAGGTCAATCCCGCCTCGCTGCCGCCCAGGCCCGCACCGAAGAGCGGATGAATGAACTGGCCCAGGCGCAGGCCCGCACCGAAGAGCGGATGAACGAACTGGCGCAGGCTCAGGCCCGGACCGAAGTGCGCATGGATGAGCTTGCCCATGCCCAGGCCCGCACCGAGGAACAGGTCAGAACACTGGTCGAGGTGACGCAGCGGCTTTCGAACCGTACCGACGAGGTCGTCGGCCGCTCGTTCGAGTTGCAGTTTCGTGACGCCTCACGGCCTATCTCGGAAGGTTTCTGCGGCGGGGGAAGGTGGTCGGAAACGACACCCTGCTCGATGCGATCGAGTCCCACGTGACGACTCAAGAAATCGATGATTTCCTCCGCGCCGACATCGTGGCCAAGGGGCTCGTGGACGGCATGGAGACGTTTGTCGTTATTTTTGGCTGCCGCGGTGGAAAAAGTGGCATTTTCTACCACGGCGCGGTGGAAAATGCTGCTGCCGATCGTCTGGCCGGGATATCCCGATGTGATCGCAGGATGGGCAATCACTCAGCGTAGACGTCGATCTCGCCGAAGAATGTCGTGAAGTTGAGTTCGCGACCGTCGTGATTCATGCCTGGTGTGGGCTGCACGACAAACAGCAGATGGCGGTAGTGGCCGAGTGCCCCGCGGGCCGACGTGACCGACGAGGCCTGCTGGGCCGGTCGGGCGATGCCTGTGAGCCCGAAATACTCGTCGGAGTTGACGCGGGCGATCAGCGTCCAGCCCGCGTCGGGCGGGTTGCCATCGACGGCCGGTGGCTCGGCCGCCGCCGAACCGTAGAGCACGTAGTTTTGGGCGGCCCGCTCACGGTGCGCCTCCCGAAGGGCGGGATCAAAGCCCGGATTGAGGCAGCGGTGCCATGAATAGACGTTGACCTTCTTCACCGTGGTCGGCTGGCCGAGATCGACCAGCAGGCCGCCCGTCTCGTTGTCGGCGAAGTAGAGCGACTCTTCCGGGGCGTCGGGATTCGACTGGCCTTTCCCGTCGAGCAGGATGGTCGGCGCCGCGCTGGCGATGCTATTCCGCGGATTCTCATAGAGCCGGCCCCGCACGCAGCGAATGCTGGCCCGGCCCTGCCCCACGTCGGCGAGGTCGTCGGCCGTCGGCGGCTCGATCGTCGGAAAGCCGAAGGTCGGAGTCTCATCCCCCTGCTCGATCCGCGTGATCACCTGGCGCTGGCCCGGCTCGATCTCCATCAGGTCGCCGGCATTCAGCAGGTGGCCACTCTCCAAGCCGACTGGGTGAAACCGCACCGCCCCCGACGACACCCCGATCCGGCAGCGGCCGTCTGGAAGCGCCTCGGCGACAAAC
>JBIKNV010000276.1:0-4435 GCA_044358475.1 Pirellulales bacterium
TGCCTCAGGCATCGACCTCAACGGTGATGGCCGGATCGACACGCTCTACGCCTCGCAGGGCACCGGCGGGTCGCGCGCCGTACTAACCCTCAACAATGCTGCGGCCGTGTCTGGATCACTGGGGGCCTTCACCGGGCCGATCCGTGTTTCGGCCCCGACGGTCGTCTCGGACAGCGCATTCGTGACGACGGCCTCTGGTCTGCGGTATCGCGATCTGGTCGTGGGAACCGGTGCTCGGCCGGCGTCGGCTTTGGACCGGGTGACCGTCAACTATGAGGGTCGGCTGCTCGATGGCACGAGGTTCGACGGGAACAACGGCACGTCGTTCAATCTCAACCAAGTCATCGCCGGCTGGACCGAGGGCTTGGCCACAATGCAGGTCGGCGGCCGGCGTCAACTGATCATCCCGGCGAATCTCGCCTACGGGAGCGGTCGCGGCCCAACCGGAGATTTACCACCAAATTCGACGCTCGTCTTCGACGTCGAATTGCTGGGCGTGGGCGCGATCACCCGTCCCCCGCTCACACCAAACTAAGCTTTGGAAGCCGCCGGCGCGAGCCGGCGGGATGGCGCGGCAGCGGACGCCACCTGCTGGCCCCCGGGCTCGCGCCCGGGGCTTTCTGGTGCCAGACGCGCCCAGGAAGCCGCCGGCTTGAGCCGGCGGAATGGCGTCTCTACCAGCGGCCTTCGAAGCCCAGATTGGCACCGTGTAGAAACACGTTGCCGCCCGAATCGAGGCCCGTGCCGCTGGCAGCGGTGGTCGTAAAGTCGAACTGGTCGGCCGCCGGGGCGACGCCCGAGAGCCAGATCAGGTTGTAGCCGACCCGCAGACCCCAGGTATCGGAAAGCCGGCGGACAAGCGAGAGGTTGAGGTCGCCCACGAAGCCGACCTGGCCATCCCGTTGCGTCCGGCCTCCACGGATCAGCGGATCGGGCGTGATCACGTCGATGATGGGATCCTGCGATTGCGAAAGGTAGGACCCGCCCAGGACGACCTTCGCCCAGCCCTCGAGGGCCCAATTGTCCCACTCCATCCGGCCGCGGCGGCCCACCTGCACGCCGAAAATGTTCGACGATGCCTGCACGGAGTAAGTCGAAGGCAGGGGGATCGAGCCGCCCGAGTAGCTCATGGTGGCAGAATCATCGAGGCCCACCCAACGGAATCCGACGAGCCAGTCGAACGTGCCGTGGCGGTAGCTCGAGCACCGCTGCCAGGGGAGGGATGCATGGCTGTTGGAGCCGCCGTCGCATGAACGCCAGATCACGCTGCTCTCAACAGAGTTGAGTGTGGAGAGGTAGGCCGCGCGGGCGGCCGTGCGGTTTTCGAATCCCTGAGCGTTGGGCAGGTTGGGAAAGGGCTCGGGTGCCTGGATGCCTGCGCCAGCCACCGCGGTGTCGGCGAACATGCTCCAAACGCCGAGGTAGCCGGCCTCCCAGCCAGTGTCGCAGTCGTCGATCGAGCCGTAGAAGAGCCGCAGGCCCGGCTGCACGGCGTATTGCGGGTGGTTGGCGGAGATGAGCGCGGCGCCACCGCTCGTGGTAGCCAACGGTTGTTCGCCGACGTCGTTGTCACGCTGCAGAAACACCGACTCCACGATCCCGTAGGTCTCGGCGTGGGAGCCGTGGGTGGCGGCCCAGGCCGGGCCGCTGCAAAGCAGCAGCACGCAGGTAAAAAGCCCCTGGAATTGGTGAAGCTTCATCAGTTCCCCCTGAACGAAACAAAATGCAGGCACTCTCTAGAGCAATCCCGACTCCAAGAATCGCCGGCTCGGGGGCGGCAAAAGTCTCCTCGCCGGGCGAGGATACGCCCAAGGCTCGTCGAGCGTTCGCCGACCCCCTCGCCTACCTTGTTCGGGTAATCAAACTGTCGCCACAGCGACCCGGAATGTGTGCTAAGACCCGAACAACCGGCTCCTCCCGGAAAATCGGCAGGGGGGGCCCGATCCGTAAAATACGAGTATTTTAGCCGTTACGGCCGCGGCAGATTTCCCGGACCGCCCATTTTTTGCATGCAAGGAATCCGGGGGGTAATTTTCAGAGAGTCGTTTCATCGTAGGCGAGGTGTAGGCGAATGGCGTGGCTGCGAATGGAGTCTCTGGTGGCGGGGGGAGAGGGTGCGCGCACAGGAAGCGGTGCGACCCGGCTGAAGCGGCGGCGGCGGGTGAGTCAACTCGTGGCGGAGCAGTTTGAGAAGCGACTGGCCTTGGCGGCCGTACCGTCGGCCACGATCAATGGCCCCGACCTCTCGGCGCTGATCGGCCAGGAGATTCCGCTCACCGTCACGTTCGACAACACGGCCACGAACCCCGCCGACATTGGCTACTCGCCCTTCGTCGACATCGTGATGCCGGCCACGGGCGACGCGCCGCCGACTCCCTTCGACGGCATCTCCTTCAAGCCCGGCAGCGCCACGTACAACGGCCTGTCGCTCCAGACGACGGTGTTGACCTTCAACGCCCAGGGTCAGGCAACGCACCCCTTCGCCAAGAACCCAGACGGCACCGCGGTCGTCGTCACCGGCAAGCCGGACGACCAGCTCGTGGTCGTGCAACTCCCCTTCGGCAGCTACGGCCCCGAGCAGCCGGCGGCCGAGATCAACTTCACCGGCATCGTCAGCCCACTGGCCCAGCCCAACAGCTCCTATCCCGTCACCGCCACGGGCGGGTTCCAATATCAGACCGACACGGCCGGCAACCCCACGGTCAACGTCGCCACGCTTGGCACCACCACGACCGACCCGATCCAGCCACAACTTTTCAGGATCAAAAAGACCTCGAGCGCGCCCGAGGCCGAGACGGCGACAGGCCCCAACTTCCAACACACTTACACCGTCAGCATGGCGGTGGCACCGGGCCAGACGGTCACGAATCTCCAGCTCGCCGACGTCCTGCCCGGTAACGTGCAGTTCGTGTCGCTGGTGACCGCCACGGGCAACGGCGCGACGACGGTGACGCCGGTCGCCACTCCCAGCACGACTGTGCCCGGCGGCGCACTCACGCGGCAGTTCAATCAGGTGCTCGGCACGGGCAGCGAGTCCGACGTCGTGATGACGTTTTCCTACTTCGTGCCCCAGGACGATGCCGCCGGGCTGGACGTGATCCCGCTCGGCACCGGGGGCACCGCACTCGCGACGAACGTGGCCAGTGCCACCGGCACCTGGACAAGCGCCAATCCCAACTACCCCGGTCCCCAGACGATCTCGAGCGATCCCGACGACGCCAACGCCCAGCACACGCTCACGGCCCGCACCGTCGCCCTGCAGAAGAGCTATGCGGACCTTACGAACCCCGGCTCGCCCCGGGCCGGCGACCTGATCGAGTACACGCTCAACTTCCAGGTGAGTGACTTCTTCGCCCTCGCCGATTTCGACATCACCGACGTGATCTCCGACGGGCAGGAGTTCGACGCCACGTTCACGCCGACGCTCTCCTTCACCCAGCAGTCGGAGTCGTACACGGCCGAGGCCTTCGACCCGGCCAATTTTTCGGTGACGGTCAACGACCCCGGGGATGGCACCACCGACGTGGTGTTTGACGTGTCGAGCCAGCTCGCCGCGCTCCGTGGCGGCTCCGATGGCAACCTGCTCGGCGCCGGCATTCCTCCGGGCGGAACGGGCAGCCCCGCCACGCCCCCCAACCCGCTGCCGTCCGGCCCCGGCACCCGCGGCACGATCAAGTTTCGGGCGCGGGTGCTCGACGAATACCGGCAGACACCGCGGCCGGGTGCCGACGTCGTCCAGGGCGACGTGATGACCGACATCGCCACGACGACGGCCGACGTGCTCGCCTTTACAAATCTCGCCCCAACGGCGAGCACGGTCTCCGACGGCAGCTCGCAGTCGTTCACGCTCGTCAGCGGCCAGGCGACGAAGAGCATCTACGCCATCAACGGCCAGCCCGCGTCCGGCACGCCGGTCGTCACCGCCGGCGACACCGTCACGTTCCGGATCACCTACGACCTGCCGTTCTCGAGTATCAAGGACTATCAGATCACCGACTTCCTGCCGCTGCCGATCTTCGCAGCGCAGAGCCTTACGTTCGCCGGTGGCGGCCCATCGGCGACTGCTCCCGCGACGGGCCAGTGGAGCTTCGGACCCACCGACACCTACGCCGCCATCTCGGGAATCACGCCGACCGAGACCTTCAACGCCGCGGCCAACAGCGTGACGTGGACGTTTGGCACGTTCCAGGACAGCCTCGATCGCCCCGCTGTCACCGACATCCTGTTCACCGTCACCGCCACCAACCGCCCCTTCGCCGACGGCCTCCTCCTGACAAATCAGGCCGAGCAGACCGAGCGGAACGAGACGGGCAACCTGCTGACGAGCAACACGGCGCTCGCCCAGGTCAAGATCTCCGAGCCGCTGCTCGACATCACCAAGGGCGTGGTCTCGACGACCAACGCTGCCGGCGTGTTTACGCCGCCAACGGTCGCT
>JBIKNV010000277.1:0-4423 GCA_044358475.1 Pirellulales bacterium
GGCTGGATGCAGGAAGTGGCTCGGGCTTCCGGTCGAGGCGAGCGTCGCCGAGATCTTGCGGGCCACGAGGCCGGCCTTGCCGATCCCGGTCACGACCACGCTGCCGGTGCAGTCCGCCACGAGCCGTACCGCCCGCGCGAAAGCGCCGCCGAGCTGGTCGGCCGCGGACAGGATCGCCTCCCCCTCGGCGCGGAGAATGTCCCGGCCGCGGGCAAGCAGGTCGGCATCCGTCGGATCGGTAGCGGGGGCGCGGTCGTCCATGGGGGGCGGGACTATAGGCCGACTGCGCAAACACCGCAACGCGGCTTTTCAGCCTCGCGTGAGTCATTTCCGCGATGGGCAGCGAGGGGTGGCCCGTGCCAATCGAGCGGCGTAGGAAACCGAGCGCAGCCAGGATGGCGGAAGCGAGGTTTCCTCCGAGCGAGCGCAGGCCCTGGAGGGCCGCAGCGAGCGTCCGGCGAGATGGCACGGGCCACCCCGAGCCGCGTCACCGAACAGGTCACGCTCCGGCGTACCGCTTCGCCATCTCTGCGAGCGTGATGCACTTCACCTTGCCGGCGTTGCCCGCCTGGCCAAACTGCACCATCCGCTCCGCACACACCTTCTTCATCGCCTCGCGGGAAGGCTTCAAATAGTCACGGGGGTCGAACTTTTCCGGTGCCTCGAAGAGCACCTTGCGGATGGCACCGGTGATCGCCATGCGGCAGTCGGTGTCGACGTTGATCTTGCGGACGCCGTGCTTGATACCCTTCTGGATCTCCTCGACCGGCACGCCCCAGGTCTGTGGCATCTTGCCGCCGTACGTGTTGATGATGTCCTGGAGCTCCTGGGGCACGCTCGACGAGCCGTGCATCACGAGATGGCAGTTGGGAAGCTTGGCATGGATCTCCTCGATCCGCTTCATGGCGAGCACGTCGCCATCGGGCTTGCGCGTGAACTTGTAGGCGCCGTGGCTGGTACCGATGGCGACCGCCAACGCGTCGACACCGGTGGCTGCCACGAACCGGGCCGCCTCGTCGGGATCGGTGAGGAGCTGGTCGTGCGACAGCTTGCCAGTGGCCCCGTGACCATCCTCGGCCTCGCCCTCGCCGCTTTCGAGCGACCCCAGGCAGCCAAGCTCTCCTTCGACCGACGCGCCCTGCCGATGGGCGAGGGTCACGACCTCCTTCGTCACCTTCACGTTGTAGTCGAAATCGGCCGGCGTCTTGCCATCTTCTTTGAGCGAGCCGTCCATCATGACGCTCGTGAAGCCGTGGTCGATCGCGCTCTGGCAGGTGGCCGGCGAGTTACCGTGGTCCTGGTGCATGGCGATCGGAATGCTCGGATAGAGCTCGGCGGCGGCCAGCATGAGATGGCGGAGGTAGTTGTCCTGGCTGTAGGAGCGAGCGCCTCGCGAGGCCTGCACGATGACGGGTGAGTCGGTCTCCTTCGCCGCCTCCATGATCGACTGAATCTGCTCCATGTTGTTGACGTTGAAGGCGGCCAAGCCGTAGCCGTGTTCGGCGGCATGGTCGAGCAGAATGCGCATCGGAACGAGGGGCATGGAAGAATCTCCTCAGGCAGGGGCGGGATATCAGTCGCGGGGCTGGAAAGCATAGAAACTCGCAGTTTTCTTCACAAATGCCCCCCTGCGAAAAGGCCACCTGCTACGATTCCGAAGTCTCCAGCAGCGGACGCGGCCATGGATTTCAAGCCCACTACCGACCCCCTGAAAAGTTTTCTCTTCGTAGCAGGAGGCTGGATCTGCGTAGGGTTGGCCGTGATCGGGTCGGTGCTCCCTTTGCTGCCGACCACGCCATTTCTTCTCCTGGCCAGTTGGTGCTTCTACCGCGGCTCGCCCCGGATTCATGCCTGGCTGCATCGGTCGAAGACGTTTGGCCCCACGCTCGACGATTGGCAGCACTATCGCGGCATTCGACGGAGCGTGAAGAACCGGGCCTTCGCGCTCGTGGGGGCGGTGGTGGCTGGCAGCCTGCTGCTCGGCAGCCTGCCGTGGTGGCTCAAATACATCGCTCTGGCCGCGGTCGGCGTCGGCATCTACACGATTTGGAACGTGCCAACGATTCCCGACGAAGCCCCGCTCGCTCCCCGCACGATCGCGGAATGACTAAGTCGCGCACCAGGAAGCCCCGGGCGCAAGCCCGGGGGCAGCAGCCACACGTTAGCCGTCGATGTCGCTGCTCGGCTCGGGCAGGAAGAAGCTCGCGAGCAGGCCGATGACACAGATCGTGGTACCAACGATGGCGGCGGCGGTGGAAAACTTGAGCGGGGCCGACTCGTAGGGCATGAGGCCGGCGACGAGCGATGTGACCGCAGCCGCCGAGGTGCCGATCATGCGGCCGCCGATATTGGCGGCGAAGCTCTCGCCTGTGCCACGAAGATGCACCGGGAAGACGTGCGGCAGATAGTTGCCCCAGAAGGAAAGCTGGCCGACCGTGACGAGCCCGACGAGAAACATCCCCACCGACATCGTCGTCACTGGCAGCCGGCCCAAGTAGGCCCACTCCAAAGGTATTTCGAAGAACGTGGTGTTGGGCCAGCGAACGAAAAACCAGAAGACGAGCGGCACGAGGAGGAGCCCGGGGATCTGCAACATCCTGAGTTTCCAGCCCCAGGCAAGTGCCGCCGCCAAGACCACGGCCATCAGGCAGCGGCCCACGAGCCCGCCGAGTTCCTGTACCTTCGTGTATTCGGCGGCCGTCGTTTGGCTGCTGCGGGCCCCCGCGGCGCGGGCCACTGCGGCAAGCTTCTGTGAATCGTTCTCGCCCTTCTCCCGCGCCGCAGCAGCAGCCCGCTCGCCCGCCGTCGTGGCCGCCTCCTTCACCTCCGCCAGCCCGGGCACCATCTGCGGCATCTGCTGGATCGCCCCGAAGGCGATGCCGAGCGTGCAGGCGAAGCCGATCGCCGTGGTGAGCGTCGTGCGGCGGAGGTCGGGGGCAAACAGCGCTGCGATGCTCGGCCGCTTGAGTGTGCCAGCCGCCCGCTTTGCCGCCCACACCGGAGACTCTGGCAGGAAGGGGCGGATGAGAATCAGCGGGAGCGCCGGCAGGAGCCCCGACATCAGCGTGTACCGCCAGGCCTCATGCTGGTGGGCCGGATCGATCGTTCCCAGCCATGAGAGCCAGGCAGGAAGCTGGATCGCCGGAAATCCGGCGCCGTACTGGATGGCGATGCCATTCGCGACGGCCACCATGAGCCCACCGATCGACGAGAAGGCCTGTGTGTAGCCAAGCACCCGCTCCCGCTGCTTGGGATCGGGAAAGAGTTCCGCCAGCCAGGCCACCGCCGCGACGAACTCCACGCAGACCCCCACGAACACAAAGCAGCGGCAGACGAGCAGCATCCACAAGCTTGTGGAAAATCCAGCGAAGAAGGCGGCAAACGCATAGATGAGAATGCTCCAGGTGAGCACGCGGCGGCGGCCAAGCCGGTCGGTGAGATACCCGCCGAGCAATCCGAAGAGGCCGCCGCACAGGGCCGGCACATAGAACAGGATGCCGACCCACCGGAGGAATCCTGGGCTGCCCGGCTGGAAGCCGCCGAGTTCCAGGAGCGCCGGCCGGGCGATCAGCGGCAGCATCAGCAGTTCGTAGATGTCGAACGCGAAGCCGATGGCGGCGATCGCGCAGACGAGCCAGCCTGTAAACGTCAGTCGCCCGGCGGCGGTCATTCCCGGAGACGCCGACGAGCCTTCAGGGGAACGAGCCATACAACGACCTCGCGGGAGACCACAAAAACGGATTGCCGATCAGGCCTCTCAGCCTATCGGCAACCCGACCCCCCGTCATCGTCGAAGCGTCATGGGCCGATCGAGGGCGGGCACTTGGCGAGGAAATCGCGGGGCCCGCGGGTCGTGTAGTAGGGGTAGGCGACGGTGCCCGATGGCGGACCGGCGGGCGTGGTGGCCCCGTAATCGGAGCCCGCGAGCGCGGCCCGCTCCTCAGGCGAAAGATGGTGCTTGGCAAGGCCGCCGTAGCGACCCACGTGCCGTCGACGACAGGTGCCGTCGGCGCAGTCGTTGCAGCCCTCGGGGCCGCAGGTGCCGGTCTCGCAGCCTCCCGGGCCACAGGCACCGGTTTCACAGGCGCCCCCCTCACACCTCCCACCGTGGCGGTGGCTGTAGGGTCCGTCGGCATTCAGCAGAAACAGCCGGTCGACGAGGGAGCAGCCGCTCGCCATCGAGATCACCGACATTGCCAGCAGCAGTCCGTATGTGCGTTTCATGGGAGGTTCCCGTGGGTCCAAACCGGAAGCATCGACTGGCAAACAGTATCGGTCGCCAGGGTCGCACCGATTGAGAAAACCCCGCGCCCTCCAATTTGGGCAACCTGGTCAAGCGTCGTTCCCCAAAGAAACCCGCTCGGGGCTGCCTGTGCCATGTCGCCGGACGTTGGCGACGGCCCGCCAGGCCGTCGCTCACTCG
>JBIKNV010000278.1:0-4416 GCA_044358475.1 Pirellulales bacterium
ATCACCCATGAAGAGGTGGGGAAGGCGGGCGCCTTCCTGCTCTCCCGTGATTCGCTCGGCATCACCGGTGAGATCATGCATGTAGATGCCGGCTACAACATCATGGGGTCTCCCGGCCGCCTCCTCGACCTGATCCAGAAGCCCACCGAATGACACCGCTCATGACAGGGTCTCGCTGCATGATGCGAACCCAGATTGCCGTGGCCGTCATCGTGGTGGACGGTCGCGTGCTTGTCGGCCGCCGGAGTGACGCAGCCGTCGATGCTCCCGGGCTGCACGAGTTTCCCGGCGGCAAAGTCGAGCCGGGTGAGGTGCCTGAATTGGCTGCTGTCCGTGAATGCCGCGAGGAAGCGGGGCTCGCCATCCGGGTCCGCCGACGGCTCGACGCCGTCCGTGCCGAGTCTTCCACCGGCCCCATCGATGTGCTCTTCTTCGTCGCCGAACCAGCCGACACGGCCGAGGTGCCACGGCCGCCTTTTGCCTGGCACAGGGTGGCGGCCTTGGAATCCCGCACATTTCCCCCGGCCAACGCCGGCGTGCTCGACTGGCTGCGACGCCATCACGGCGGATCGTAGCCGCCTCGATGCCACGGGTGGCAGCGACAGATTCGCCGCAGACCGCGCCAGCCCCCCCGCAGGGCACCATATTTCTCCACGGCCGCCCGGAAGTAGCCGCTGCACGTCGGCTCGAAACGGCAGTGCCGACCGAGCAGGGGGCTGAGTGTGAGCTTGTAGACGACCACTCCGGCGATGAGCCCCGTTGCCAGCAGCCGGTCGAAACGGCGACCGACATCGCCGACGAGCGACCATGGTCGTTGCCACTTCATCGTGTACGCCCTCCGCCGTTGGCCAAGCGAGCAGCCAGATCGACGATCATGCGCTCGGTCTGCCGCTCGTTCTCGTTCCCGGCATGAGGCTCGCCGGAACGCACCACGACGATGTAATCGCAGTGGGGATCGAGTTTGCCCTGCACGCGCCGAAACGCCTCCCGCAGCCGCCGCTTCCACCGATTACGAAGCACGGCGTTGCCGATACGCCGCGACACCGAGAGCCCCAGCCGCGGCCGACCGCCAGGTTCGCTCCGGGCGGCGGCGTAGAGGACAAGCGGCCCGCGGGCCACCGAACGCCGAACCGCATACACCCGGGCAAACTCCGCCGGGCGAAGCAAGCGTGACTCACGGGGAAAATTCTCGGGGGCCGCCATCACCACTGCAGCCGCGACCTCACGTTTTCCGGAGTTGCCGTCTCCGCCGCCTTCGCCGCCTCGGCCAAACGCGCGCGGATGCCGGGATCGCCACTCAACGGCAGCATGATCTGCACTTCAGCGATGAGATCTCCCTTGGCACCATTGCCGTGGTGCACCCCCATCCCAGCGGCCCGCAGTTTCTTGCCACTCGACGTACCCGGTGGAATCCGCAGCACGATCGTGCCCCACGGCGTCGGCAGGTCTACCTTGGCGCCCTCGATCGCTTCAGAGAGCGACACGGGCAGCGTCACTTCCAGCGTGTCGCCAGCGCGGTGAAAGACTGGATGCGGTTCCACCTGTACCTGCAGCACAAGATCGCCCGCCGGCCCGCCGCCAGTTCCCGGCAGTCCCTGCCCCCGCAGTCGCATTCGCGCCCCGTCGGGAAGCCCCTGAGGAATCGTGACGCTGATTGTCTCGATCTTGCCACCGCGTTCGATGCGTACGTCGGTCTTGCCGCCGTCGATGGAAATGCGAAACGGGATGGTGATGGACGCCGTGATGTCCTCACCCGGTGCCTGAGCGGTTCGTCGACGCCCACGGGTTCCGCGGCCGCGGCCGAACAGGTCGCCACCCCCCCCGAACAGACTTTCGAGGTCGATCTCACCGCTGCCCCCCGGATGCGGGCCGCCACCGCTCCAATTGCCACCACTCCAGCCCCCGCCAGCTCCCCCTGCCCCCACGCCTTCAAAGGAGCTGCCGTAGCGGTCGTACATCTCCCGCTTGCTGGGCTCATTGAGCACGTCGAAGGCGGACTGCACCTGCTTGAACTTCTCTTTGGCCGCCTCGTCGTCGGGATGCAGGTCGGGATGGTATTTCCTGGCCAGATCCCGATAGGCCTTCCGAATTTCCTCTGCCGACGCCGTTCGATTCACGCCGAGCGTTTGATAGTGATCCTCCGCCATCGCGGATCTGTTCCTGGAGTGACGAAAGACACTATCCTACCACTCTTCCGGCTACCGCCACGAACATCACCCCGCCTACTTCCGCCGGCCCTTGGTTGCGGCGCGACCCGGGCTCGAGGGACGGCGTCCCCGCCCTCGGACCGGCCGGGCCGCGCCGGGGAGCGAGGGCAACGTCACGGCCGCCGGAGGCTGCTGGGCGACCCGCTGCAAAAACTCTCCCTGGCAGCGGTGCAGCTCCTCCCCCGGCCCCGCGTGCGGCAGGTGAAACACTCCGTCGGCGTCGAGCCGCCGGGCGCGGGTGTTATCGGCGAGGTAGGTCGGCACGATCTCGTCGAGGATGCGGGCCCGGAGGTCAGCCGCGAGCACCGGAAACATGACCTCCACCCGACGGAAGAAATTACGCGGCATCCAGTCGGCACTGGCGAGAAACACCTGTGCCTCTTCCGCTTCGCCAAAGATAAAAATGCGGCTGTGCTCCAGGAAGCGATCCACGATGCTGGTGACGCGAATCGTCTCGCTGAGTCCCGGCACCCCCGGCCGCAGGCAGCAGATGCCCCGGGCGACGATGTCGATCGGCACCCCCGCCTGGCTGGCCCGATAGAGCGCCTCGATCACGCGATGATCGACCAGTGAATTGAGCTTGGCGAAGATCCGCGCCGGCAGTCCTACCCGGGCTCGCTCGGCCTGCTCATCGATCAGTTCCAACGTCCGCCGGTGGAGATCGTTGGGCGCCACGACCAACTTCCGCCACGCATGACCCTGCGAATAGCCGGTGAGCAAATTGAACAGTGCCGAGGCGTCCTCGGCGATCGCCTCGTCGGCCGTGAAGAGCCCGAGGTCGGTGTAGAGGGTGGCCGTGGCAGGATTGTAATTGCCGGTACCGAGGTGGACGTAGCGACGCAGCGAACTCCCCTCATTGCGCACCACGAGCGACACCTTGCAGTGCGTCTTCAGATCGAGAAAGCCGAATACGACGTGCACGCCGGCCCGCTCGAGCTGCCGCGCCCAACTGACGTTGTTCGCCTCGTCAAATCGGGCCTTCAGCTCGACCAGCGCCGTGACATGTTTGCCCGCCTCGGCCGCCGCCATCAGGGCCCGCGAGATCGGTGAGTCGCCGCTGGTGCGATAGAGCGTCTGTTTGATCGCGAGCACCCGCGGATCGTTCGCGGCCGTGGTCACAAAATCGACGACCGGATCGAACGATTCGTACGGGTGGTGCAGGAGGATGTCCTGTCGAGCGATGGCTGCGAAGATATCGCCACCGCGCCGGTCGAGTGGCGCCGGTATGCGTGGCGTGAACGGCTTGTCCTTGAGCCGCTCGAAGCCCGGCATCTTGTACAGTTCCCACAGCCCGGTGAGATCGAGCGGGCCATCGATGCGGTAGACTTCGCTGTAGCCGTCTTCGGTGCCGTCGTGCAGCCCCTCATCGTCGATGATCAGCCGCCCCAGCGCCTCGTCGGCCCGTGAGGCGATCTCGATCCGCACCGCCTGGCCGCGCTGACGCGTTTTGAGCCGCTCCTCGATCAGCCGCAGCATGTCGTCCGACTCCTGCTCCAGCAGTTCCATGTCGCTGTCGCGGGTGATCCGAAAGGCGGTCCAGGACCGCACGCTGAAGCCGCCGAAGAGCTCGGGGAGCCGGGCGGCCACGATGTCTTCCAGGAGGAGAAATGACGTCTTGCCCGGCTCTGAATTCGGCACCACCACGACGCGAGGCAGCACCTGCGGCACCTGCACCACCGCGAAGAGCTGGTTCGGGCCGAGGCCCTCGGAGTGCTCGAGCATGACGCCGAGGTAGAGGCCACGATTGTGATAGCGGGGAGAAGGATGCGCCGGATCGCAGGCCATCGGTGTGAGAATCGGCAGGGCCCGCTCGCGGAAGAAACGGTCGACGTGCTCGAGTTGATCTCTGGAAAGCGCGTCGTAGCGAAGCAGTTCAAAACCCTCGGCCGCCATCGCCGGGCCGATGCTCTCCTTGAGGCAACGATACTGCCGCGCCACCAGTTCCTGGGTGCGGGCGGCGATCGCTCGTAACTGGCTGATCGCTGCCAAACCGTCAGCCGCATAGTCCTGCGGAGCACTTTCTCCAAAGGCCTGCTCCCGCACGCCCGACACCCGCACCATGAAAAATTCGTCGAGATTGGAGCTGAAAATCGCCAGAAACTTCATCCGCTCGAGCAGCGGATTCTCCACGTTCTCGGCCTCTTCGAGCACCCGCAGGTTGAACTCCAGCCAGCTCAGCTCCCGGTTGATGAAGGCCTCTGGGGGGATT
>JBIKNV010000084.1:0-9008 GCA_044358475.1 Pirellulales bacterium
ACGGCACTGGCAGCCGCCACGTGGCGGTGGCCCATACTGCCGACGATCAGGCAGAGACGATTCTGCATCGCATCCTCCGGGGCACGGGCCCGGCGGGCGTGGCCGGCATGGCGGCAGCCCGCCAGCTCTGTGAAGGCGTCGCCATCATTCGGCCGCTCTTGGCCATCCGCCGGCAGCAGGTGCGAGACTGGCTGCTGGCCAACGGGCAACGGTGGTGCGAAGACGCCACCAACCGTGACATCCGCTATGCCAGAAACTTTCTCCGGCATGAGATCATCAGCCGCTGCGTTGAGGGGCCGTATCCGGCCGCAACCGACGCGATCGGGCGGCTTGGTGAACAGACGGCGAAGCTATCGACAGCCTTGGCCAGCGCCGCCGAATACCTTCTCGATCGCCACGTGACCCGACTGCCCGACGGGGCGCTTGTGATCGACGCCGCACCTCTCGCCACCCTGGACCATCACCTTGTGGCCGAGGTCATGGCCTCGTTGTGGCGGCGCGAGGGGTGGCCGCGTCGTGACATGACTGCCCGGCATTACGCACGACTGGTCGACATGCTGCGGGCCGTCGCCGCAGCGAGCGAGAGCCCGCGTGTCGAACTTCCTGGTGGCATCGCCGTCACTGCTGCGGACCGACGACGACTGGTCGTCGCTCGACAGCCGATCCCCTACGACGTCATCTCCACCCGCTTGTAACCGCCGATACTGGCGAAGTAGAGAAGGAAGAGCAGGTAGATGCCGGCCATCGTTGCGGGAATCCAGGAATCAGCTCGCAGTGTATCCCGGTCGCCCTGCTGATCGGCTTCCAGGGCCGTTCGCTGCTCCGGTGTCGCGGACGCCTCCATCGCTGCCACCCGTGCGGCGGCGATCTTCTGGCCATCGAGGCCATACACCTCGCTGCTGGGAAGGTTGAGGAAGCTGCTCGATGTTTCGGCGCGGAACTGTTCGTAGATGCCGGGATTGGTCTGCTGCAGTGCCTCGCCGGCGAAGCGGTCTTTGCAGTAGCCGAGACCTGGACCGCCGAGAAGGCCGGCCGAAAGCATTCCGATGCCTCCCATGATCGACATGGCAACGGCACCGGTCTGGGGGAAGCGGTCTCCTACGACCGCCAGCATCGTGGGCCAAAAGAAGGTCTTGCCAACGGCATAGATGCCCAAGGCGGCCAAAGCCACCGGGAAGGTGGTCATGCCGCTCGCCAGCCGCAGGCCCAGCCAGGCCAGCACTGATGACACGAAGAGCAGGCCGATGGGTGACAGCCGAAGGCGGGTTTCGATGAAGTGGGCACAGAACCGCAGGAAGAACATGATGGCCGACGTCCAAATGAAAAGAGCCTTGCCCTGCTCAGATGAGAAGAGGTTGCCGGTGATGTTTTGAATCCAACTGTCGGTTCCCAGTTCGACGGCACCGACGAGGGCGTGGGTCACGAAGAGGATGAAAAGCATCAGCGAGCCAATCGAGAACTTTGTCATCACGGCAACGGCCAGCAGGAGCGCACCACCGATGCCGTAGCCCGCGACCGCCGCCTGTTCCGGAATGAAGTTGCGAAGGATGTCGCCGAAAAACAGCGACAAGAGATAGCAGGCCACCGCGGAGCCAAGGAGGCCGACGCTCCGGAACATGTCGACAAAGCTGGCGCCCTTCTCGGCCGCCTCCGAGCGGGGGAACTTCTGGCCGAGGAACATCACCGCGTACAGCGCCGTCGGGATCAGGTACAGCGCCAGCTGCCATTTCCAGTGGATGCCCAGCCGGTCGTCCAGGAACCAGCCGATCATGGCTCCGAGAATCATGCCCGCCGGCCAACTGGCATGGAGGATGTTGAGGTAGTGGGTGCGATTGTGTGGAAAGGCCGTCGCCACCAGCGGATTGGCAACTGCCTCGAGCGTGCCGTTGGCAAACGCGAAGATGAAGGAGCCCCAGAAGAGGAACTGGTAGGCGGTGTCGGGCGAGCCGGCGCTCAGCGTCACGGCTGCCGAGAGGATATGGCCGATGATCGCCAGGGCGACCAGCTTTCCGTAGCCGATCTTGTCAACGATCAGGCCGCCGATGATGATCCCGAAGCAGAAGCCCGTGAGGCCGGCGCCGGTGATCTGACCGACCTGCAGGGCGCTGAACCCGAACTCCTCACGCCAGTTGTCGAGGATGCCACCGCGGATGGCAAATCCCACACCCGCTGCAAGGATGGCGGTGAACCCGGCCCACAGGAGCCGCTGGGCATTGGGAACGGACCCTCTGAGATCAGACCCCTGACTGGCTTCGGTCGCGTGCATGCGCGGTTTCCCCCGGTTGGTGCTTTGATGATCGAATTACGGAACGTGGCGAAACCGGGAATATAGCAAGGCACGGTGGGTGGCGGAAACAGCAATGTCTGCGCGGGCGGCAATGGCCGGCTCGCGGTGGCCGTGGCTTGACCCTCTGCCGCTCCGCCCCGTACCGTCCCGCCCCCGGCGTCGGGCCACATGGCCCCTGACGCCACCTGACATTCCGGCATGTTGTTCTCATCGTGACCGCGTTGAACGATTCCCTGTGGACGCTCGTGCGCTGGGCCGTACCGGTGACGGTCGCGGGCGTGTTCGCCGCCGGCGTGGTGGGAGCGAATCAACTCGGAGACGCAGTACGGGCACGTGTCGAGGCGCGGCTTGCCGCACAGTTTCCCGCGCTCACCGTGCACGTGCAGGGAGCGAGCCTCGTCGAGGGCGAGGGGGTCGTCGTGCGGGGTGTCTCGTTCTCCGACCCCAGCCTGCCCCCTTCGATCCGACAGCTGGTGAGGATCGACGAGGTTCGTCTGGCGTGCAGCACGAACCTGGCGGAATTGGCCACGGGGCCGCCGGTCATCACGGCCGCACGGCTGCGACGACCGGTGGTGCACGCCGCCCGCCGCCAGGATGGCTCGTGGACCATCAATCAGATGTTCTCCCGCAGCCCGCAGAGGGCGATTATTCCCATCGTCATCGAGGATGCTGAAATCCTGATCGATGGGACGACGCTGGACCAGCGGGTCACCGTGCGGCAGGTCGACGTCGACATTCGGCCCGATGCGGAGGCCGGCTGGGTCACCATCCGTGGGAGCATGGCGGCGGCACTCCTCGACCGAGCGTTCATCGAGGGCCGGGTGGCACCCGCGACCCAGCAGTTCGACCTTGCCGGCAGCGTCGACGCGCTCGACCTATCGGCCCGACTCTTTGCCATGCTGCCGAGCGAGCCGCAACTGCCTGCCGATGTTCGGGAGAGCCTGACCGGCCTGCATGGCAAAGTCTCGCTACAGTGGCGAGCCACCGGATCGCTGGCAGCCATCGACACTACTGCCTTTGAATGTCATGGCCGCCTCGAGTCGGGGCACTTCGAGGACGCTCGGTTGCCGTTCGTGGTGCGCGACATGAAGGCCACGTTTCACGCCGACGACACGGGATGCCGAATCGAATCGCTCGAAGCACACAGTGGCTCGACGCTGTTGCGGGGGTCGGGGAGTCTACGGGGCTGGTCGCGAACGAGTGATTTCGACCTCCTTCTCGAGGCAGAGCGGCTCGTGGTTGGCCGCCAGTGGGAGCCGCTCCTGCCCCTCGCGGTGGCCGAGCAATGGCAGAGGCTGTTGCCTGCCGGTGAGGTCGATGTGCGGGCCGAGGTGACCCGCCGTGCCGGCGTGATTGACCCGCGGATTTCCGTGCGGTGCCGCAATGTCTCGCTCACCCACTATCGCTTTCCCTACCGCCTCGATCGGACGGTCGGCACGGTGGTCTTCCAAGAGCGGGCCCTGTCGCTCTACCTCACCGGCCAGGCGGGCGGGCACCCGGTGCAGGTGGCTGGTGCGTTCCAGTTCGACTCTGCCGGCCCGGTCGGGCACGTGGAGGTGCGGGGCGAAGGGATGCGCATCAACGATTCCCTCCTCGCGGCGATGCCACCACGCAGTGGCGAGATCATTCGCAGCCTGCGGGCGGCGGGTGTCTTCGATTTTGTCTTCCGTCATGAGCGGGCGCGGCATCTGCCCGATGGCAAGGCAAATTCATTGGGCATCCGGCTGACCGGCTGCAGCCTGGCGTATGCCGGATTTCCCTATCCGCTGACGAATGTCTCGGGCAGCATTCGCATGGATCGTGACGAGTGGACGATCCAGGACGTGACCGGCGCCAATGACGCCGGAATTGTCCGGTGCACCGGGTCGCTCGTGCCGCTGCCGGACGGCGATGGTGAACTCACGCTCCGCCTCACCGGCACCGGCGTGGTGCTGGAGCGGGAACTTCGCGACAGCCTCCCCCCCGGTATGCGGCAAATCTGGGACGATCTCGCGCCCCGCGGCAACGCCGACTTTTCGGCCACGGTTCGTCACCATGTCAAACCCCGTCGCACGTCGGTGGAGGTGGAGGCCATTCCCCACGGCCAGACCGTCTCGATCGAGCCGGCATGGTTTCCCTATCGCCTGGAGCAGTTGCAGGGACGGCTCGCGCTCAAAGACGGTCTGCTGCGATTCGAAGGAGTGCGGGGAGTCCACGACCGCACCACCGTGGCGGCCGAGGGTACATGCCGCTTCCTTCCAGAGGGAGGCTGGCATGTATCGTTCGAGCGGCTGGCGGCCGATCGTTTTCGGGCCGATCACGACGTGGTGCGAGCACTGCCGCCGGGGCTGCAGCGGGCGATCGAATTGGTCCATCCCCGTGGCCTGTTGTCGCTCGCCGGCGCGATCGACATCTACTCCTCACCGGCGGAGCCCACCGCGATCGCCGGCAGGCCGACCGACAGCCAGCCGACCCCAGCTGCGGCCTGGGATTTGACCCTCGACATGGAGCAGGGTGCGATCGACGTCGGTGTGCCACTTGAGCACGTGCATGGCGGTGTCCGCCTCCGTGGCCAAAGCGACGGCCGTTCCTGGCAATCGAGTGGAGAGTTGGCAATCGATAGCGCGATGTGGCGGGGCGTCCAGATGACGGGCGTCACGGGGCCGGTGGCGATGGACGCCTCGGGTGCCCGGTTCGGCATGGCTGCCGGTGCGATCGACGAAGCCCGCCCCCGGCGACTTCAGGCCCAGGTGGCTGGTGGCATGCTGGCGGTGGACGGTCGCGTGACGGCCGATGAAGCCGGGTCCTTTGCCGTCGCAATGTCGCTGGACAACGCCGACTTCGAGCGACTCTCCGGGGACATGCTGGCGGAGCGATCCGCGGCGGCCTCGCAGCGGCCCCGCGGCCAGGTCTCCGGAACGCTCGAACTGGGCGGGTCGCGAGCCGGCAGCCATTCGCTGACCGGTCGCGGTCAGATGCGACTGAAAGATGCCACGATCTACGAACTGCCGCTCGTCGTGGCGCTGCTGAAGGTCCTCCGCGTGAAGGCCCCCGATCGCAATGCCTTCGGCTCGAGCCTGGTCGACTTTCGGATCGAGGGACCGCATGCATACCTTGACACCGTCGAGTTGTCCGGCGATGCCATCAGTCTCGTGGGGACCGGTGAGGTCGACCTCGAGGGCAACGTGCACATGGTCCTGCGATCGATCATGGGAGATTCCCAGCAGCAGTTGCCGGCCATGAAGCGGCTGCTCGGGGGGGCGAGCGGCCAATTTCTCCTGATCCATGTCGATGGCACGCTGGCCCAGCCCGACATCTCGACCGAGGCTTTTCCCACGTTGGCAGCCGCCCTGCAAAAACTCCAGTCAGCCCAGCGCAATCCCGACGGCTTGCGCAATGCGGCAGCCCGCCGTGAGGCCCGACGGGATGCAACACGGTGATCAGGCAGGGGGCGAAAGAGGTGCGGCCCGGGCGGGTGACGGGGTAGAGTGTGAGGGGACGGAGTGCCGATGGGAAAGCGACGAGGATGTCCGAGATACCGCTTACATTCGTGAAGATGCAGGGCGCGGGCAACGACTACGTGTATGTCGATTGCTTCACCGAGCGCACTCCCGTCGATCCGGCTGCCTTGGCGCCGCGAATCGCCGATCGGCATTTCGGGGTCGGTGGTGACGGGCTTGTGCTCGTCCAGCCGTCTGCCGTGGCGGCGGCCCGCATGCGGATGTTCAACGCCGACGGGAGCGAGTCGGAGATGTGCGGAAACGGCGTGCGCTGTGTGGCGCACCTCGCCGTGGCCCGGGGTCACGCCCCGGAAGGAATGATCACGATCGAGACGGGGCGCGGAGTGCTGGCGGTCGAAGTCCGACGATCCGGCCCGCGCGGCAGTGTGGTGCGGGTGGGGATGGGAGAGCCGATCCTGGCTGCGGCCGACATTCCGGTGACGGTGCCCGCCGGGAGCGACTCCCGCGTGGTCGACGCCCCCTGTTCGGCGGTTGCTGCCGAGGCGCCGTGGATGGCGGAGGCCGGGCTTGACCGCCGAATGACCTGCGTGTCGATGGGCAATCCCCATGTCGTCTTCTACTGTCGGGATGTCGCAGCAGTGCCGTTGGAGCAGGTCGGGCCGTCCTTGGAGCGACACCCGATCTTTCCCCGGCGGATCAACGTGCATTTCGTGCAGGTGCTCGCGGCCGACCGCGTCCGGATGCGAACCTGGGAGCGAGGCTCCGGGATCACGATGGCCTGTGGCACCGGTGCCTCGGCAGTCTGCGTGGCCGGTGTGCTGACGGGCCGCACGGATCGGCGGATCGTCGCTGAGGTGCCCGGAGGTTCGTTGACGCTCGAGTGGGACGGGCAGGGCGAGGTGTTTATGACCGGTCCGGCGGAGGAGGTCTTCGAGGGAGTCTGGCTCCTGGAGGACGGAGCATGAAGTTCCAGTCACCTCTGGCCATCGGAGCCTGGTCGCTGGCCTCGACCGCCTGCATTCGGCAGTGGATGGCCACGCTCGACTGCCGTGCCGAGTATGGTGATCCGACCATCGACCCGATTCACCGTGAGTACCGTGGGGCGAAGATCTATGTGTTCTGGCACGAGAATATTCTCCTGCCACTCTACCTGCGTGGTCACAGCAACATCTCGATGCTGCTCTCGCGTCACATGGATGCCAATATCCTCGACCGGGTAGCGCGGATGATGGGCTTCGGTGTCGTGCGGGGGAGCACCTTTCGGGGCGGCACGACGGCCCTCCGGGAGTTGGCCGATCGCGCGGCCACAGGCAATCTGACTATTACGCCCGATGGGCCGCGTGGGCCGCGGCGACGTCTGGCGGCCGGCTGTGTGTTCTTGGCAAGCACGTTGCAGATTCCGATCGTTGCCATGGGGTTCGGGTACCAGCGGCCGTGGCGGTTTGGCACATGGGATCGCTTCGCCATGCCCCGGCCTTGGACGCGGGCGCGGAGCGTGGTGAGCCGCGCCGTCAGCATTCCGCCCGATCTCGATCGTGAAGGCATCGAGCATCATCGGGC
The DNA here is from genome assembly GCA_044358475.1 of Pirellulales bacterium. Classification (GTDB taxonomy): domain Bacteria; phylum Planctomycetota; class Planctomycetia; order Pirellulales; family UBA1268; genus CACORA01. The sequence continues at coordinate 7,288 of JBIKNV010000084.1, forward strand.
CGGGGTCGAACGGCTTCTGCTCCATCTGTCCGATGATGCCGAGGCATGGGCCGAATCGGGCATGCGCAGGCCCGGTGAGGTGCTCGTGCGGAAAGAGCCATCGCGGGTCGCCCGCAAGGCCGCCGCGCTACCGGGGCCCATCGGGGTGCCGCTCGACGAAGAACTCGATCGTGTCGGTGCCTGCGAACTGCACCAGACCGAAACGCTCGATGCTGCCTAACGTAGGAGGCGGGGTTCGAGGCGTTCGAGACGTTGTTCGAGCCGCTCGATCTCGCGACGGAGCAGGCGGACCTCGTCTCCAAGGGGCAGTGGTGCGGACGCTGTCGTGGGAGCGATGGCGGGGGGCGCGACTCGTTCTGTCCGCCGCGGGATGCTGGGATTGTCGGCGGCGGGATCATCGTCTGCCACCAACGCCCGTTCCAGGGGAAGCTCCAACGATTGGAGCACGACTGCGGCCTCTCGTGATTCACCGCCGGGTAGTACGTACTGCAGCGGCACTGGCGCTCCAACGGGGCCGGAGGTCACCAGCCGCGTCAGTTCCTCGGGCCCCCGGACCGGCTGATTGCGGATGGCGACGATGACACTCCCGGGCGGAACGCCGGCCTTCGAGGCGGGGAGGTCTCCCACAACACCGATCACATAGGCGCCCGACGCCTCGGGAAGTCGGTAGCGGGCCTGGACAGCCGCATCGACCGGCACCGTTCGGACACCCAAGGCCGTGCGTCCCCGGGTGACCACTCCAGGCGATGCGGCGAGAGCGGGAGCCGGCAGTTCGCTCACGGAGAGCGCCGAGGCAAGTGGCGCGGCGTCGGCGGGGGGCGTGAATGTCGGAGCGGTTGCAGGGGCTCGCAGGGGAGCCGTTTCTCGCAGGGGAGCCGTTTCTCGCAGGGGAGCCGTTTCTCGCAGGGGAGCCGTTTCTCGCAGGGGAGCCGTTTCTCGCAGGGGTGCGATTTCTTGCGGGGCAGGCATCGCAGGGACAGCGGCTGGGGTCTGGATCGCCGCCACCGGCGGCGTTCTCACGATGGAGCTCGTGTCGCTCGAACCCTGCCAGCCGGGGGCCGGGATGGAAGGTGGTGGACGCCTCGTGGCCACGAGCGACCTCTCCTCGACGCGGTCTCCCTTGCCCACAGCCGCTTTGACGGTCACGCCAGGGGCAATCGTCGCTAGAATCGCGGCCATTTCGTCCGATGTGCGGAGCGGGCTGCCGTTGATTCCCAGCAGCAGGTCTTGTGGTTCGAGCCCGGCCAGGGCGGCAGGGCCTTCCGGAGCCACTTCAACGACGACGAGGCGGCCCGGGACGAGCGAGTCATCGACGGTGATCCCCAGCCAGCCAGTTCCTGCGGCAGGCAGAGGAGCTGGTGGGATAGCTGCATCGTCAGTCGACGAAAATCGTCGCGGCACTGGCGGCAACTCTGCTGCTGACGGCGCTGCTGCAGGCACACCGGGGGGCGGGACGACTACATCTGGCTTCCGAAAGGGAAGCTGGAGCGGCTCACCAACAGAAATCTCACCCGGCTCGAAGGCGGGAACGGGAGTGGGTTTCGTGGATGGCGGCGTGACGATGTCGTCGTCACCAACAGCCGGAGAACAGCACAGGGAAACCCCTGCAACACAGATCCATGCTGCTACGTGCCACGATCGCATCATTGCGTATCTCGAAGTGTCTGACTGAAAAGGCAGGGATTTGCAGCGACGATACTTCACTGCTCGAAACCGCAGTA
>JBIKNV010000357.1:0-3606 GCA_044358475.1 Pirellulales bacterium
CGATGCAACGCACTGATCACGTTCACGACCCCAATCCTTCTTCCTGCCCGCAGTCGGCGCGCGGTGGTTTGACAGCAATGCAAGCACCCCTATACTCGCCGCCCGACGGGATGCGAACGACTGAGGGATGCAGCCCGGAAAGCTCCTCGTCGAGGGAGTTTTTCGCTGGTGGAAGGAGCCATGCCAAGACGACGGAACGTACCCCCTGTGTCGTGCGCCGTCGGTTCCTCCGGCGAAGGACTGGCCCGCGCCGTTCAGGAAGCCGTGCGGCAGCGAATCGGTGCCGATCGGTATGCCGTCTGGTTCGGTGAGGCCGCTCAGATTTCGGTCGCTCCGTCTGCCGATTCCGCGGTGCATGCGGTCGTCACGGTGGCGGTTGGCAGTGGTTTTTCGCACGATTGGCTCCGCAAGACGTTTCGAGCCGACCTTGAGGCCGCTGTTGCATCTGTCTGTGGTTCGCAGTCCCGCATCGAATGGCGGGAGAGCGGTTGCGAGGCAGCCGTGCACGTCGTCGAGCCGGGCGCCGAGACTCGCAGCCAGCCTCAGCGGCGACGGCGGAACTCAGCCGCCGCACCACCGGGCGCCTCACGAAGGCCGGGATTGCCGAATCCCGTCGGGCCTTCCGGAACGAATCAGTCGCACCCATCGGTGCCTGCCTGCCGCCGCTCACCGGCGGCCCTCGAATCATTCGTGGTGGGGGCCTGCAACCGCATGGCCTTTGCTGCGGTCGAACTCGCGGTCAATCGTCCTGGCGAAATGTCGCCCCTCTTCCTGCACGGCCCCAGCGGGGTCGGTAAAACGCATTTGCTCGAGGGATTTTGCGGTCAGGTTCAGGAGCGGCAGGCAGGTGGCACCACCGTGTTCCTGTCGGCCGAGCAGTTTACAACGGCATTTCTGCAGGCCCTCCACGGCTCCGGCCTGCCGGGTTTTCGCCGGTCGTGCCGGCAGGCAGACCTGCTGGTCATCGACGACCTGCAGTTTTTCATCGGCAAGCGAGCGACGATCGAGGAGTTTCAGCAGACGATCGACGCCTTGCTGCGCAGCGGCCGACAAATGGTGTTTGCGGCTGACCGAGATCTGGATGCCCTGGACGGACTCGGCCCCGACCTGCTTGTGAGGCTGAAAGGTGGGATGCACGCCCGCATGCTGCCCCCCAACGAGGAGGTGCGTCGGGGCATCGTGGCCGGTCTGGCTGCCCGCCGGGGCCTCCAGATACCAAGCCAGGTCATTGACTACGTTGCCACCCATATCACGCGGCATGCTCGCGAACTCGTGGGAGCCGTCAATCGCCTCGAGGCAGCCAGCCACATGCTCGGGCTGCCAGTGTCATTGGGTATGGCTGAAGAAGCGCTCGTCGACCTGGTGCGATCGAGCCAGCGAGGCGTGCGATTGGCTGATATCGAGCGGGCTGTCTGCGCTGCTTTTGGAGTCGAGTCGGGCAGCCTGCAGTCGGCCAAGCGGTCGCGGAATGTGAGTCACACGCGGATGCTGGCGATGTTTCTGGCTCGCAAGCACACCTCTTCGGCACTGACCGAGATCGGCAGTTATTTCGGCCGCCGGAGTCATTCGACGGTAATTACGGCCCAGAAGACCGTGGCCGCTTGGCTCTCTCGCCGGGAAAACGTGCAGCTCGCTGATGCGTCGTGGGATGCCGAGGAGGCAATCCGCCGCGTCGAGGATCTCCTGCGGGTCGGCTGATCCATCAGGCGGCACGCCCGGCAGCCCCACGCTGCAGAACGCGGCAATCGTTTGCATTCTGCAGCGGACGTGCGCGCCGGCGTTGATGCGATCTGGCGCTCTCAGGACGTTTTTTCAGTCCGCCAGCGCATGAATGAAAATTTTGGGACCGGGCTTCGGGGGGAACGGTATTCGCTTTGCAACGCTGGCGAACCGTGAGGGGGTTTTCCGTCGCCATCACATGTGAGCTATCTGCATTGTGTACGCGGTGCGGTGCCGACCGCATCGCTTCACGTCGGGCAGTTCCTGAGCAGGAGTGAGTCCATGAGTGCCCAGCTGTTTTCAGCGTTGTGGAATCGTCACCGCGGTGCGGCCCAGGCTCCTCGCCGCTCAGGCAAGATTCGGCCGAAGCACCGGGCGAGTTTCCGTTCGATGCCGCTGGGAAACATCGAAACACTCGAATGCCGCCAGATGCTCTCGGCCGTACCTGCCGACTATACGCGGGTGTCTCCCGACTGGTTCGCGACGCTGGCCCCGGCCTCAGCGAGTGGGTCTGCCGCCAATCAGGGGCCGCCATCGGCCATCCTGTCGGTCGATCACGCAGCGGCCTCCACGAGGAGTTTCTCCAGCACGACTGAAGCCCGGCAGTGGATCATCCGCTTCTCCGAACAGTCGCTCCGGGCCATCACCGGATTGTCGCATGCGGTGGCGGCGATCGAAGGCTCGATGACCGGATTTCGCGTGTTGGCTGGCCTCGGCCTGCCCGGCCAACTGCTCGTGGAGACGACGTCGCCGCTGGCCAATGCACTCGCGGCACTCGCCGGTCGTGGTGACCTTGCCTATTTCGAGCCCAACGCCATGATCTCGCTCGGGGCCACTGCCGAGTCAGTTCTGAATGACCCCAGCTTCGGTAGCCTCTACGGCCTGCACAACGTCGGGCAGTCGCGTGGCACACCAGACGCCGACATCGATGCCCCTGAGGCATGGCGGGTCTCGACCGGTTCGCACGACGTGGTCGTGGCTGTCATCGATACGGGAATCGACTACACGCATCCCGATCTGGTCGACAACATCTGGGTCAATCCCGGGGAGATCTCCGGCAACGGCGTCGACGACGACGGCAATGGTTTCATCGACGACGTGTACGGCTACGACTTCGTCAACAACGATGGCGACCCGTTTGACGACCAAGGCCACGGCACCCACGTGGCAGGCACGATCGGTGCGACCGGCAACAACGGTGTGGGCGTCGTCGGCGTGTCGTGGGAGGTGTCCCTGATGGGACTCAAGTTTCTGGATGCCAACGGGTCGGGGAGCACGGTCAATGCCGTGCGGGCCGTCAACTATGCCACGATGATGCGCAACCAATACGGCCACGCTATTCGTGTCACCAATAACAGCTGGGGTGGGGGCGGTTCCAGTGCGGCGCTGCGGGATGCCATCGAGCGAGGCGCCGAAGCTGACATCCTGTTCGTTGCCGCAGCCGGTAATTCGGGAACCGACAATGACGGCTCTCCCCACTACCCGTCGTCATACAGCTCCGACGCGATCCTGGCCGTCGCGGCGACCGACCGCAACGACGCCCTCGCCTCGTTCAGCTGCTTTGGCGCGACGAGTGTCGATCTGGCCGCGCCGGGAGTCAGCATCCTGAGCACGGTGCCAGGAGGCGGCTATGCGTCGTACAGTGGCACGAGCATGGCCACGCCGCACGTGGCCGGAGTCGCCGCGCTGGCGTTCTCCGTCGATCCCGCGCTCTCGGTCGCGGCGCTGAGGGCCGCGATCCTGGGCACGGTCGATGCCAAGCCAGGGCTCGCGGGTCGGATGGTGACCGGCGGCCGAATCAATGCGGCCCGGGTGCTTGAGAGTCTTGCGAGCGAACCGACGGTGCTGCCGGCTCCCGCCGGCGTGCTCGCCAGTGATGGCACGCTG
>JBIKNV010000279.1:0-4391 GCA_044358475.1 Pirellulales bacterium
CTTCTTCTACGCCATCGCATGGATGGACGAAGAACACCTCTGGGAACACACACTCGCACACAACCACGACGCCTGGCAGGCGCACAACAGACTCGGGGCTCGAAAGCTGGCCCGCGGTGACCTTGAAGCTGCCCATTATCACTTTCGCAACTCATCGCGGCTGCGGCCCGACCTGGGTGAGACCGGCAACAACCTCGGTATCGTGCTGATCCGTAAAGGACGCAGAGATGAAGCGATCGAGGTATTCGAGCAGGCGCTCCAGGCCTCGCCTCACCTCCTCCAGATCGCTGTGAATCTTGCGGAGGCGTATTCCCAGGCAGGCCGGTACGCGGATGCCTGCGATCTCTACCGAAAGATGCTCGATGTCCAGCCCAACGACCCGCTCCTCTTGAACAACTACGCACTGGTGTTGTTTAAGACGGGCCAGCGAGAAAAGTCTGCGGAAACCTTTCGACGGGCGCTCGAAATCGCGCCCGACTTCAAGGCGGCCCAGCAGGGGCTGGAAGTCGTGCTGAAGGATCTGCAAGGGTCACCGAAAGCCGCAGGGCGCGAGCCCGCGGGCTGACGCACCAACCGGCGCCGCCGCAATCCACCGGGCTCGCGCCCTGGTGCTTCCTGTTTGACCAAGCCGGCCGCCCGTCACCACCGCCTCCACTCAGCCGCCAGGCGCAAGCCGGCGGGCTTGCTGTTTGACCACGCCCCGCCCGTCACCGCCGCGGCAGCCAGGTCGCACCGGCGAGCCGCAACAACTCGCCGATGCTCCGCTTCATCTCCGCGAAATCCGCCTTGCTCGACCCCACCTCGCGATCGGTGAATACGATCGGCACCTCCACGATCCGCCCGCCGGCCCGGCAGACCCGCCACAGAAAATCCTCCTGGAAGGCATAGCCCTTGGCGATTCCCGCCGTGCTCACGCGGTCGAGAATCGAGAGCCGCACCGCGCGAAAGCCGCCCGACGAGTCGTGGGCCGGCACCCACAGGATCCAGCGCGTAAACCAGCAGACAAGCCAGCTCGCGATGTGTCGCGAGAGCGGCCAGCCCACCGTGCCGCCCCCCGGCACCCGGCGGGAACCAATCGCGATGTCACGCGGCTCGCCCCCCGGTGGCTCGACCGCTGCCACGAGCCGCGGAATGTCGGCGGGGTCGTGGCTGAAGTCGGCGTCCATATAGACGGAGATTTCGAAACCCCGTGCGCGGGCCACCTCGAGCCCCTCGAGGATCGCGCTCCCCAAGCCCCGGCGGCCACGACGACCAAGCAGATGCACCCGTGGGTCGCGGGAGGCGATCTCCAGCACGATGTCGCCCGTGCCATCCGGAGAGTCGTCGTCGATGACGAGCATCTGGGCGTCTGGCACCGCGGCCAGCACCGCCTCGATCAGTGGAGCGATAGTGTCCCGCTCCTTGTAGGTGGCGGTCTGCACGAGCACGCGGCCAGCGGGCCAATCATCGCGGGAGCGGAGATCGCCCATACTACTCGCTGCAGTTTTCGCACTGCCCCTTCAAGAGCACTTCGTTCACCGAGCGAATCACCGGCTTCTTGTCCGCCGACTTCTTGCCCCCCGGCTCCTTCGGCATCGCTGCCTTCGGCGTGATCGCCACATTCACGTCATCGAGGCACGACACCTCCCCGCAGCTGGTGCAGAGGAAGTGCGGATGATCCTCGCCGGGGGCATGGTCATGGCCCCGCTTCAGCTCGAACCGCCACACATGATCACCCAGCTCCACACGGGAGAGAATCTTGGCCTCGGTGAGCTCGGTGAGATTGCGGTAGATCGTGGCCCGGTCGAAGCCGCGGTCGGCGAGTGCCTCGGCCACCTCAGCATGCGTCTTGGGGCCCGCCGCCGTCATCACGTGGTCGAGCACGGCCAGCCGTGCCGCCGTGCACCGCAGGCCTATCTCGCGAAGCTTCGCCCGCGCCGCCTCGAGCGGCTTCTTGGGCTCGGCAGACTCGGCGGGGTGACTCGGCTTGCTCGACTTGGCGGCCATGCCCCGTAGTTTACACCGGCGGCCGCCATCCCTGCTCAGGCCACTGCTGCCATCGCCAGCACCTCGACGATCGCCTCCATAAATGCGGGCAGATCGCCCGGTTTGCGGCTGGACACGAAGTGGCGGTCGACCACCACCTGCGTGTCCTCCCAGATCGCCCCGGCGTTCATCAGGTCGTCCTTGATGCCCGGGCTGCCGGTCACCCGCACGCCCCGATAGACACCGGCTGAAATCGGGATCCAGCCTCCATGGCAGATGGCGGCCACCAGTTTGCCGTGGGCAGCAAATTCACGAACGAGGTCGAGCACCTTCTCATCCCGCCGTAGCGCGTCGGGCATCCAGCCGCCGGGGATCACGATGCCGTGGAAGTCACCCACCTCCATGTCGGCGATGGCGGCGTCGCTCGTGCACGGATAGCCATGTTTTCCCGAATAGGTGCGGCCCTGCATCGATCCAGCGAGGGTCACATGGGCTCCCGCCTCCTCCAGGCGAAGCTTTGGATACCAGAGTTCGAGATCCTCATAGTGGTCGCCGACCAGTGCGAGAATGCGGACTCCATCGAGAGGACGCCGCGGCGCATGCAGGGGGGGCATCGGAAAATCTCCAGTGTAGGACAGGCTTCCGGCCCGTCGGGGTGCAGGTGACAAAACCACACCATTTTCGCACCCCGACTGGCTGCGGGCGAGCGACAAAATCGACTACCCCCACATCAGGTAGTTCCGACGATTTTTCCACACCTGCTTTCGGGGACCAAAAAACACCTGCTTCGACGGCCTTTTGCTGATCTCGGAGAACGCCACTTGACTCCCCACGCCCTCACGCTACATTCACGCCCCGGCCATATGAAGTGGCCGCTGGTTTTATCGCCACAACATCTTGCGATATCAGGCAGAAGGAGCTGCTTTACGGTCTGTACCGGTTATGCCGGTTGTATGGGGTGTGAATGGCTCATTTTCAGTCCCCGCCCCGTCCGATACCCGTTGTATGAACACTATACGCAAGTATACTCTCTAGGATTCCTTTCCCCCCGCTAGGAGCATCCCCTCTCATGGCAGCTTTCGACGCGTCCGCCACTCTGACTGGTTCCCCTGCCGCTGACACGCACGCCCCGCAACACGCAGGCCCGCGGACGCCCCTCGAAGTCCAGCCCATCTTCTGCCCGACCGACGTCGACAGCCCGTTCGACACCACCGAGTGGGATCTCCGCACCGCCGCCATCAAGGGGGAAGACGGCAAGGTGCTCTTCGAGCAGACGGCCTGCGAGATTCCAGCCGCCTGGAGCCAGCTGGCGACCAACGTGGTGGTGAGCAAGTATTTCTACGGGGAGATTCACACGCCCGAGCGTGAGCACTCCGTCAAGCAGCTCGTTCACCGCGTGGCCCGCACGATCGCCGACTGGGGCATCAAGGACGGCTACTTCAAGAGCAAGCAGGACGGCGAAAATTTCTACCGCGACCTGGCCTGGCTCTGCGTGCACCAGCATGGCGCCTTCAACTCGCCCGTCTGGTTCAACGTGGGCCTCTACAACCAGTACGGCGTGAAGGGCGCCCCCTGCAACTGGCGGTGGGACGAGGCCAAGCGCGACGTCGTGGTGCCCGACAACCCCTACGAGTTTCCGCAGGGCAGCGCCTGCTTCATCCAGAGTGTCCGCGACAACATGGAAGACATCATGGACCTCGCCCGCAGCGAGGCGATGCTCTTCAAGTTTGGCTCCGGCACCGGCACCGATCTCTCCACCCTCCGCAGCCAGCGCGAGAAGCTCGCCGGTGGCGGCAAGCCCTCCGGTCCGCTCTCGTTCATGAGGGTCTATGACCAGGTGGCGGCGGTGGTGAAGAGCGGCGGCAAGACTCGTCGGGCCGCCAAGATGCAGTCGCTCAAGGTGCATCATCCCGACATCATGGAATTCATCGAGTGCAAGAGCAAGGAGGAGAAGAAGGCCCGTGTGCTCATCGAGAAGGGGGGCTACGACGCCAACTTCAACGGCGAGGCCTATAGCTCGATCCTGTTCCAGAATGCCAATCTCTCGGTCCGCCTCTCAGACGAGTTCATGGAAGCCGTCCAGCGGGATGACACGTGGACCACGCGGTGGGTCACCGACTCGTCGAAGGCCGGCCCGAGCTTCAAGGCCCGCGACGTGATGAACCGGATGGCCGAGTGTGCCTGGCAGTGCGGCGACCCGGGCGTGCAGTACGACACCACGATCAACCGCTGGCACACCTGCCCCAACTCCGGCCGCATCAACGCCAGCAATCCGTGCTCTGAGTACATGTTCCTCGACGACACGGCCTGCAATCTGGCGAGCATCAACCTGATGAAGTTCCGCAAGCCCGACGGCCACTTCGACGTGGAGCGGTTTGCGGCGGCCTGCCGGGTGTTCTTCATTGCCCAGGAGATTCTCGTCGACC
>JBIKNV010000280.1:0-4387 GCA_044358475.1 Pirellulales bacterium
TCTGGCGCGAGGTGTCCTTACTGGCCGCAGTGGCACCGTCGGCGTGATGGTCAGTCCGGTCAAGCCCTTCGAGGCCCACGTCGTGCTCGGCATCCATGACGCGCTGGTCGAACAGGGGTATCTGCCAGTGCTCCACTTTCACAGCCTGGGACCGAATGCGGAGCGGGACACGGCCGAACTCAATTACATCCATCGACTCCTCGACTATCGCGTCGAGGGCCTGATCTTCTGGCCTTCAGATGAGACGGTTCCCGACGTCTACCTGAAGGAAGTCTGGGAGCGGAGCGTGCCGCTCGTAGCGATCGATCGCCACCTCCCGGAGACACGGGCTGATTTCAGCGGCACCGACGACGTGGCCGCTGGCCGTCTTGCCGCCGAGCACCTGATCGCCCTTGGGCATCGAAGGCTGGCCCACGTGGGGGGCGAGAAGAATGTGTCGACCTATGGCGACCGTCGCAAGGGATTCGAATCAGTTGTACGGGATCATGGTGTGACGCCCGCCATCGTCACGTGTCGCCACGATGACGGCTTCGACGCAGCCCTTGGGCTGCTCACGATGGAAAACCGCCCTACGGCCATCTTCGCGGCGTCGGACGTGATCGCGCTGGGCGTCTACCGGGCGGCGGCAGCGGCAGGGATCAAGGTCGGCCGTGATCTCTCGGTCGTCGGCTGTGCCGATCTGCCGTTCGCCCGCGATCTCACGCCGCCGCTCACTACGATCCGCCAAGACCCGCATGAGATCGGCCGACAGGCAGTCCAGCTGCTCCTGCAACGTATTGCAGGCCAGTCGCCCCGCGGCCCGCAATGCAGTCGCCTCATGCCCCGACTGGTCGTTCGCTCATCGACAAAGGAGCCATGCCGATGAAGCTCGAACAGCATTTCAAAGGGGGGCAACGCGTCGCCTTATTCCCGATCGGTTCATTTTCTTTTCTCCAGTTGAAAGGATCTGCCATGAAAATCCCGTCGCGTTTCTCGATCGCGTCGCTAAAGGGTCGACACGGCTTCACGCTCGTCGAGCTTTTGGTCGTCATCGCCATCATCGGCGTGCTGATCGGCCTGCTCCTGCCCGCCGTGCAGTCGGCACGAGAATCTTCACGTCGCAGTTCATGCGTGAACAACCTCAAACAGGTCGGCCTCGCGCTTCATGGCTATGCGGACAAAAACGTGAGTGGAAGTGACAACCGATTTCCATACATCGCGTACAAAAACTTCAACGGCGGCAATATGACAAGCCACCCAACCAACGTGGCAAATGGGGGGCAGATCACCAGTTTTCACGCCCACTGGGGGCCGAACGTCAGCTGGATCGTTCAGATTCTTCCATTCCTCGAGGAATCACCGTGCTATGACACGTGGGTTACCAACACGAGCAACTTCGCCCCAAGCGGCGGGAGTTGGTACAACCTCGGCCCCTACAACAACAGCACGGCCCCACCGGCTGAGATCTCCACTGGCAAATTGATTTCAAATCTCTCTTGCCCCTCCTACACCGGTGATCTCGCCATCAATGGGACGGCGGTCGGCTCCGCGTCCGGCGGCATGTACGCCGGCTGGTCAGTCGACATGTATCGCCGGATGGGCACGACCTCCACCAAGAACGATAAGACCGGACTCACCTGTTACCGCGCCAACTTCGGTGTGGTTCGATCCGGTGCCAACGACATGAATGGCGTTGATGGAACAGGCGCCTTGGAATGGGTGCGTAAAAAGGGGTTCAAGGACTTCACTGACGGCACCTCAAAGACGGTCATGGTGCTGGAAAGCGCACTTGGCCAGCCATGGTTCGCCCACATCATGCCGGCGTCCGTTTCCAGCACGGCCGCCGCGCCGGCGACTCTCACCGACAGCACGTGGACTGTGCCAAGCCCGGACGGGGCCGTGGTCAATCAGGCGCGAAAAGACTTCTTCTTCCTCGCCAATATCGGTCTCGGCTCAGAGCACCCTGGCGGGGGTGCGGTCGTGATGGCCGACGGCTCGACGAACTTCGTCCGGTTTGACGGTCTGTCGCCTCAAGTGTGGCTCAGCCTTCTTTCGGCAAAGAGCGGTGAACCGTCTCAACTGCCATAAGTTTTCCGTAAGAAAGGGCTTCCATGGGGTCGTTCACGCGATGGTGCGGTTGCTTGGCCTGCCTCAGCGTCGTCGTCATCGCGGCGGGGTGTGGCCGGCAACTCTGCAAGGTGACTGGGGCTGTGTCCATCAACGGCAAACAAGCTCCCGCCGGCCTGAAGATCACATTCACGCCGCAAAACGCCGATGCCGAACCAATTCTCGCGGTCACTGAAAACGATGGGAGCTACATCCTGATTGACCGTTCTGGAAAGCTCGGTGCGCCGCCAGGCGACTACATCGTGTCAGTAGGGTTCTGGGGCGATGAGTCGGCGAACCCCCCGGAACTCAAGGGGCTGAAGATTTCTGAAGGGTATGGCACTGGCTCATCAACCTTGACCTGCCCCGTGCGGCCGGGCATGGAACCCTTTCATATCAACATAAGCAGGCCGTGATTGACCGGCTTCGCTTTTGTGCCGCTGACGGGGTTATTTTCCTCCATTCCCATCGCTCACGAGTGCGGCGACGGCCTCGGCGTCGGCCTCGGCGCACGTGGCGGCGCGAATGCTTTTGATTGCGGGGGCTTGTTCAACAACCACGCCCGTTCGGGGATCGACTGGTGACCGACCGGGGCGGCTTGTGGCCGTCGCGAGAGCCTCACCCGGCTTGAGATTAATCACTGGTCCTTCGCCGCCGGCGCCGCTTTGCTGCCCGCGGAGCCGCACTCGCCACCGCGATCCATCGGGCCGCGTGCCCCAGGCACGGACTTCGCCCCCCAACTCGACCAGGTGTGATGCCGACCCGAGTTCCACCAGCCGCTCACCGATCCGATCGACGGCGTACCCGGGCCCGATGCCGCTGAGGTCGATTTCCACTCCGTCGATGCGCTTCTGCAGGGCAGGGGAGAATGCCCGCGACTCAACATGCTGCATACCGACCAGCTTCAAGGCTGCTGCTCGGTCGCTCTGCGAGACTCCCGGTGGCAGCCGCAGCAGCGGCGCAATCGTGATGTCAAAAGCGCCGTCGGAGCGGGCATGCACACTGCGGGCAATCTCGACGATCGCCACGAGATCGGCACCGACGGCCACCCACTCGCCGGCGGCCGCGCGGTTGAATCGGCTCGCGTCTGAATCCTGCCGCCAGGTATTTGCGGCCTGATCGATTCGTGCCAGCACCGCCCCGATCTCCCGATGCAGTTCGCCGCGTGACAGATCTGAGGGCACGGCCCCGAGCGTGACACGATAGGTCGTGCCCATCGCCGGCCCGGCCAGCGTCGGCAACTCTGCCGCCATCGTTCCACCGCCGACAACCACGACAACGAGTGCGAGGCAGCTTTTCATGCCGGCCACCAATGAGCGGCCGCAGCCACAGCGAGGCAGGCGAGCACGACGCCATCCCGCCAGGTAAACCTGTCAGCGCGGCCGTGAAGCCGCAGATGATCGAGCAACGCTCCGGTTGGGCAGCCGTAGCGGCAGTAGGCCATCGGCACTATGCAGCTCGCCACCAGGCTCGCGCCGAAGATGACCAGCGCTGCAACACCCGCCACCGTCGGCAGGTAGGCATCGAAGGGTTCAATGTCGACGAGGCCGAGCGGCAGGTGCAACACAGCCGTCAGCAACGGCCGTAGGGCCGCGGGCATGCTTCGCTTCGGCTTGACCAGCCGCACGATCAATTGCTGCGCCGCGCCGTGCGCGCAGAGGTGCGAGCAGTAGATGTTGCGGCGGGTCGTCACCGGCAGCGCGATCGCCGCCACGGCCAGCGCCAGAAGTACGGCCGCGCCGCGGGGAATGCCGGCCTGGGCCCAGCCCCACACCTGGGCCTGCGAAAGCAGCGCCCCGGCTCCGAAGCCCAGGTAGGCGAGCACGGCGATCGGCATGGCAAGCCGGCCAACCCAGGTGCCGCGCAGCCGCGTGAACCCGGTCACAATGCCCGCGGCGATCACTCCCAAGGCGCCCCACTGCGGCCCGTCGATGCCACGGACGATCGCCGCGACCGCTCCAAACAATGTTGCGGCCGCATCGCCCGAGGCCTCCGCATCCCGCCGCGCCTGCGCGGCCCGCACGAGCCCCTCGGCGACAGCCTGACTCGTCATCGTCGCGCCGCTCACCCCTTCCACGCCTGTGTCGCCCGGATCGAGCCCCGCCACCTGTTCGATCGTCATGCCGCGATAGACGCCGCGAAATGCCGCATCATCACGGACATAGCCGACATAGGGCTCATTGTCGAACGAGGTGAGAACTGCCACACCGCAGACCTTGCCCTCGGCATCGAAGCCGATGATCGCATCGGTCGGCCCTTGGTAACCGATCACGCGATCCGCCGCCGGGCTCGTCCGCAACAC
>JBIKNV010000281.1:0-4385 GCA_044358475.1 Pirellulales bacterium
CACCGCCAACACGATGGCCACGGCGATCGAGGCGATGGGGATGGCCCTGCCCGACAGCGCCTCGATCCCCGCCGAGCACCCGGCCAAGCAGGAGGAGTGCCTCCGGGCCGGGGCGGCGATTCATCGGCTTCTCGAGCTCGATCTCAAGCCCCGCGACATCATGACCCGCCGCGCCTTCGAAAACGCGATGGTCACGATCATGGCCCTGGGTGGTTCGACCAACGCCGTGCTCCATCTGATCGCGATGGCCCGGGCTGTCGAGGTCGATCTTTCGCCGGCCGACTTCCAGAAGGTGGCCCGGCGAATTCCCTACCTCGCCGACCTGAAGCCGAGCGGCAAGTTCGTACAGGAAGACCTCCACTCGATCGGCGGCACCAGCGGCTTTATGAAGTACATGCTCGACAAGGGCCTCATGGACGGCGACTGCATGACCGTCACCGGGAAGACACTGGCGGAGAACCTGGCGTCGAGCAAGGGGCTCAAGGAGGGCCAAAAGATCATCCGGCCGGTGGACGACCCGCTCAAGAAGACCGGCCACATCACGATCCTTCACGGCAACCTCGCCCCCGACTCGGCCGTCGCGAAGATCACGGGCAAGGAGGGCTCTCGGTTTCGCGGCCCGGCTCGCGTGTTCGACAGCGAAGAGGCGATGCTCGCATCACTCGAGCAGGGGGCGATTCAGCGGGGTGACGTCGTGATCATCCGCTACGAGGGGCCGAAGGGCGGCCCCGGCATGCCGGAGATGCTCACGCCCACCTCGGCGCTCGTCGGGGCCGGACTCGGGGCGGATGTAGCGCTCATCACCGACGGTCGATTCTCGGGCGGGTCGCACGGGTTCATCGTTGGGCACGTCGTCCCGGAGGCCCAGGAGGGCGGACCGATCGCGCTGGTTCGCGATGGTGACACGGTGGTGATCGACGCCGATACCGCTGCGATCAACGCGGACGTGTCAGAGGAGGAGTTCGCGAAGCGGCGAGCCGCCTGGCAGGCCCCTCCTGCGAAGGCCACGCGGGGCATGCTGGCGAAGTACATTCGGTGCGTCGCTCCGGCATCCCGCGGATGCGTCACGGATGAGTGACGCGAAGCAGGGTTCACGCTGTGAGTGACCTACTTTGGCACGGGCAGCGCCTCGATCGGCACGGGCGGTCCCGGTGCGACGACGGCGCCCGGCGGCAGTTGCTCGGCCGGAATGGGTGATCCGTAGACCGGACCGGCCGGTGGTGCCGACGGCACGCCCACGATGCCCGTCGGCGGCTCGTAGTAGGGCTGAGGCTGCGAGAGTGGCGTCACGCCCAGGCGAGTCACGAGTTTCTCGAGCATCTTCTGCTCGAGCAGTGGATCACGGCCGAGTGGAATCCAGCCGATGGTGGGCGTGGGGCTGGCGACCGGTCGGGGGGCATCACCGACCTGCTGGCCG
The DNA here is from genome assembly GCA_044358475.1 of Pirellulales bacterium. Classification (GTDB taxonomy): domain Bacteria; phylum Planctomycetota; class Planctomycetia; order Pirellulales; family UBA1268; genus CACORA01. Next base: position 1,418 of record JBIKNV010000281.1, read on the forward strand.
AGCGTCGGCAGCGGTGTGCCGTAGCGGTAGAGCGAATCGTCATTGCGAAACGAGGCGGCACCGGTCGTGGTATGCATCGGTCGGGGGAGGTTTTCGAGTTCCTTGTTGACGATCACCTCGATCCGCCAGCCGGCCGGGTCGGGGATGAGCCGCATCGTGGCGGAGCGGCGGATCGATTGCAGCGTGCTCTCGAGCCGCTCGCGAAAGCCAACGGAGTCTCGCCGCCAGGGTTCCAGCAACGTCGCTCCGGTCTGCGGGTAGGTGTCGATCCGGCCCTCGGTGGGCACGCCGTTGGCGAAGACCACCCGCTGTTCCGACTGCACCTTGAAGTAGTCGTCGGTGACATCCACCATCTTCAGCCAGATGCCCTCGGCATCGATTGGCGGGATGACGACGGCGTTGCTCGGCGACGGAGGTGGCCCGGGAAGTGTGGGGCCGCGGGAGGCAGCGGTGCGAATGGGTCGGGCTGCACGGGGGCGGGCAGCATTTCTTGCGCGGCAGCGAGGACGGCGCTGCCAACGAAGGCGGCCGCAACGAGGACGCGAACGAGCGTGAGCCTGGCACGGAACATCGGCGGGGATGGTCGGGAATCCCGCAGCCCCGCTCAAGGCCAAAAACCGGGCTGAAAAAGACAGGCGATGGGGCGACGGTGGCGTTCGTTTCCGGGTCAGCCCGCCGGCTGGCGCCTGGCGGCTCCCTGTGATTCGCACCAGACAGCCCCGGGCGCGAGCCCGGGGGCCATGCGGCGGTCAACGACTTACGACATCGCCCCGATGGTGTTCACCAGCTGCGCGAACCGGCGGGCGTAGCGGGAGTGCGAGGTGTGCAGATGCTCGCCCTGAGAGATAAACCGCATCCGGTCGTTGCGGGCCAGGCCCTGCCCTGCGAGGATCCGCTCAAACGGCGCCCGGTCGTTGGCGTAGACCACCAGCAGCTTGTGCTCGTCGAGTTGCACCTCGATCGGCAGGTCCGGGTGCATGATCGCGATCCCCGAGCAGCCATCGTGAAGGAGTAGGTCTTCGAAGTCCCAGAGCATGCTCTCGAGCACGAGCTGCTCCATGCCCTCGCGGGTAAACTCGGTGCGGGCCGGCCGCTTTCCGGTGGACTCCTTGTCATGAGACGTTTCAAGCACTACGTCGACCGTGTCGCCGAGCGGCTCGAGCAGTTGGAGGAACGTGTCGAAAAGCTGTTCGCTGGAGACGGCCGCGATGATGGCCGGCAGCTTGGAGCCGGTATGGGGGTCGGTATAGGCGTCAAAACGGTAGCCGGCCTGGGGCACGACATCGAGTTGCCAGCCGGGGCGGACGGCGTCGGTGAGCGTGAAGCCACCGTAGTGGCGACGGGCGAGGTGGGCCTCGAGGGTCGTGCGGTCGGGGCGGGCGACGGCGGCGGCGGCGGTTGGTGACGGCGTCGCGTCGTGGAGGGAATCGCGGTCGTCGCCGGGGAAAATCTGTGGGTAAGGCATGGTGCTGGTGCGCCGATGGGTTTGCGGGATGAGCGCCTTGCCAAGCCGCGTGGCCGCAAGACTCTCAACCTTAGGACACGGTTTTGCCCCGTGCGGCCGAATCGCGCAGCGCCGTTTCCGCAAAACGGGGCCGAGCGTTGCCCTCTCCCGGCCCGTTGCCGCATAATCCGCGGTTTCCCTCGGAGAAAGACGCGTCATGGACGGAAAAATCGTTGCCACCGGGATCACCTTCGACGACGTTCTCCTCGTGCCCCGGTATTCGGAGGTGGTGCCGTCGGAGGTCGATGTGTCGACCCGGCTCACGCGTGGCATCCGACTCACGATCCCGATCGTGAGTTCGCCGATGGACACGGTCACCGAGAGCGAGATGGCGATCGCCCTGGCCCAGGAGGGCGGCCTGGGTGTGATTCACAAAAACCTCTCGATCGAGCGGCAGGCCGAGGAGGTCGACAAGGTCAAGCGGAGCGCCAACGGAATCATCATGGACCCGGTCACGCTTCCGCCGGCGGCCACGGTCGCCCGGGCCCGGGAGGTGATGGATCAGTTCAATATTTCAGGCGTACCGATCACGGCCGACGGCAAGAAGCTCGTGGGGATCATCACCCGCCGTGACCTGCGGTTTTTGGAGAGCGGCGAGACGCCCGTCGCCGAGATCATGACCCGTGAGGGGCTCGTGACGGCCACGGGCAACGTGTCGCTCGATGAGGCCGAAAAAATCCTCATGGCCAACAAGGTCGAAAAACTGCTGCTCGTCGATGCCAGCGGCCTGCTCACCGGACTGATCACGATCAAAGACATCGACATGATGAAGCGGTTTCCCAACGCCTGCAAAGACCGGCAGGGGCGGCTGCGGGTCGGGGCGGCGGTGGGCGTCTTCGACTACGAGCGGGCCGAGAGCCTGATCGCCAAGGGGGTCGACATGCTCGTGGTCGACTCGGCCCACGGTCATTCCTCCAACGTGATGGAGACGGTGGCCGCGATCAAGAAACGTTGGGAGATCGAGGTGGTGGCCGGTAACGTGGCCACCCGCGAGGGCTGTCGCGATCTCATCAAGGCCGGGGCCGATGGTGTGAAGGTGGGCATCGGGCCGGGCTCGATCTGCACCACGCGGATCATTTCGGGCGTAGGCGTGCCGCAGATTTCGGCGGTATGGGAGGCGGCCCAGGAGGCCGCTGCCGCCGACGTTCCGGTGATTGCCGATGGCGGCATTCGCTATTCGGGAGACATGACCAAGGCGATTGCGGCGGGAGCACATTGCTGCATGATCGGCGGGCTGCTCGCCGGCGTGGCCGAGAGCCCGGGGCAAACGGTCCTGTACCAGGGCCGCACGTTCAAGTCGTACCGTGGCATGGGGTCGCTGGGGGCGATGGTGAAGGGATCGAGCGAGCGGTATCGGCAGAAGGCCACCGGCCGTGGCAGTGACAAACTCGTGCCGGAGGGTGTCGAGGGTCGGGTGCCGTTCAAGGGGCCATTGAGTACGTTCGTCTATCAACTCGTGGGCGG